>CAXBRZ010000192.1:0-5470 GCA_963978075.1 uncultured bacterium
AAGTCATTGATGTCGAGCCCTTGGACGATTTCGTAGCGGCCATTCGACGTTGTCACCGGGTAGGAATAGACAACACCCTCGGGAATGCCGTAACTGCCGTCGGATGCCACGGCCATGCTGACAAAGTCGCCGGCAGGTGAGCCGAGCATCCAGGTGCGGATGTGGTCGATGGCGGCAGAGGCGGCAGAGGCGGCCGACGACGCTCCGCGTGCCTTGATGATGGCCGCGCCGCGCTGCTGGACGGTCGGGATGAACGAGTCGGCATACCAGCCATGATCGATCAGCGACAGGGCAGGCGTCCCGGCGACGGTGGCATGGTTGAGATCAGGGTACTGGGTCGCCGAATGGTTGCCCCAGATGATCACTCTCCTGACATCGTTGACGTGTTTGCCGGTCTTCTCGGCCAATTGCGCCATGGCACGGTTGTGGTCCAGTCGCGTCATGGCGGTGAAATTGCGCGGGTCGATGTCACGGGCATTGCTGCGCGCGATCAGGGCGTTCGTATTGGCGGGGTTGCCCACCACCAGTACCTTGATGTCGCGGCGCGCCACTTCGTTGATGGCCTTGCCCTGGGCCGAAAAGATCTGTGCGTTGGCCAGCAGCAGGTCCTTGCGCTCCATCCCCGGACCCCGCGGACGCGCACCCACGAGGAGTGCGGCGCCGCAGTCACGGAAAGCCACTTTGGCATCGTCGGTCGCGATGACACTGTTCAGCGTCGGGAAGGCGCAGTCGCTCAATTCCATCACGACGCCATTCAGCTGCGGCAGCGCCGGAGTGATTTCCAGGAGGTGCAGGTTGACCGGCTGGTCGGGGCCCAGCATGGCGCCCGAGGCGACACGGAAGGCCAGGGCATAGCCGATCTGGCCGGCGGCGCCCGTGATGGTGACATTGATTGGCTGCTTCATCTTTGACTCCGGAACTTCGCGACGTTCAAAGCCCCCTAGTCTAACCGAGGACTTCTCCTCGCAGGCCTTCGATAAGGCTTGCCGGCCGGCCGGGGCGCCCCTGTCAGGGGGGGGCTTGCAATTGATTTAGTGTTGTAGTTAACTACAACACCATAGAGTCTTGCCCAACGTCGCCCGAGGAGATTGCCCATGCGCATCCTGTCCCGGTCCCTGCTCTGGCTGGTGGCGGTCACCGCCGTCGGCGGCTCGTTCATCGCCATGACGGCCTATTCGACGCCTTGCCATGGCAAGGCATCCGCCGTGAACGTCGGTATGGACGCCCCCGCGCCGGCTCCCCAACGGATGCCCGTCCTCCCCGACGTGCCGACGCTGCTGTGACTGCCCCGATGGACACCCCTTTTTCCGACAACCAGCCCATCTACCGGCAATTGCGCGACCGGGTCGTCGCCCTGGTCCTCGATGGGGTGCTCAAGGAGGGTGACCCGCTGCCCTCCGTCCGCCAGGTGGCGGCCGACCTCAGGGTCAACCCACTGACAGTCCTCAAGTCCTATCAGGAGCTGGCGGACGCAGCACTCGTGGAGAAGCGCCGTGGCATGGGCATGTACGTCGCCGCGGGCGCCCGGGCGACCCTGATGGCGCGAGAGCGCGAGCGTTTTCTGGCGCACGAATGGCCCAAGGTCCGCGCCTCCATCGCCCGGCTGGGTCTCACTCCGGCCGAACTCTTGGAACAACCGGCCCCTGTTGCCGGTGGGGAGGAATGATCATGTCTGCACTGGTACACGCGACCGGGCTGAAAAAATCCTACGGCGCAAAGGTCGTTCTCGATGACGTCTCCATGACGATCGCCCCGGGGCGCATCGTCGGGCTCATCGGCCCCAACGGGGCCGGCAAGACGACGCTTCTGAAGGCACTGCTCGGCCTGATCGGGGTGGAAGGCCATCTGTCGGTCCTCGGCCTTGATCCGATACGCGACCGCGACCAGTTGCTCAGGGACGTCGCCTTCATCGCCGACGTCGCGCTGCTGCCGCGCTGGCTGCGTGTGGGAGACGCGATCGACTTCACGGCGGGCGTGCATCCGCGCTTTCGCCGCGAACGCTGCGAGGAATTTCTGCGCAAGTCCGGTATCGACCTGTCAGCGCGCATCCGGACCCTGTCCAAGGGCATGGTGACCAAAGTCCACCTGGCCCTTGTGATGGCAATCGATGCACGACTGCTGGTGCTTGATGAGCCCACGCTCGGCCTCGACATTCTGGCGCGCCGCTCTTTCTACGACAGCCTTGTGGCCGATTACCTGCAAGGCGACCGTTCGATCCTGATCACCACGCACCAGGTGGAGGAAATCGAACATTTCCTGACAGACCTCATTTTCATCGATCGCGGCAGGATCATCCTGGATGCCTCCATGGAGAGTGTGGGCCAGCGCTTCCATGAACTGGTCACGACTCCCGATCACAGCGGCGCTGCGCTCGCGCTCAAGCCGGTCAGCCGGCGGGAAGTACTCGGACGTCCGGTGTATCTCTATGACGGCACCGATCCGGCCGAGCTGACAAAACTGGGCGAGGTGCGAACTCCTTCGGTTGCCGATCTCTTTGTCGCGAAAGTCTCCGGAGGGTTGTCATGAACACGTTCTCTTGGCTGTTGCGTCGCGAACTTTGGGAGAACCGTGCGGCCTGGATCGCACCCTTGGCGACCGCAGCGGTTCTTGTCCTGATAGCGGCCGCCGGCCTCTTCAATGGTGTCACCGCCTCGTTTCCTCAGGAACTGACCCATGAACTGACGCGCGAGTCGGTGGATCCTCGCCAGGTCGCGGTGGTGGGCCTCATCGGGATAGCCGCGGTGTTCTTGCTCGTCCTGCAACTGGGCCAGTATTCCTATCTGGTCGATTGTCTCTACGCGGAGCGCAAGGATCGCAGCATCCTGTTCTGGAAGTCCTTGCCGGCCAGCGACACGGCGACGGTACTCTCCAAGCTCGTGTTCGCCCTGCTGGTCATGCCTGCCATCGCGGCCGCGGGCGTCCTCGCGGCGCAGTTGCTGATCTACCTGCTGGTCTCCGTGAAGTTTTCCTCGACCGCGGGCCTCATCGCGACCTTGTGGTCGCCCGCCGTCTGGGGCAAGGCGATGGGCTACGCGCTGTATGTCCTGCTGCTGGTCGAGTTGTGGGCCCTGCCGCTCATGGCGTGGGTGCTGTTGGTGTCCGCGTATTCGCCGCGAACGCCGGGACTCTTGGCGCTACTGGTGCCCTTGTGCGCGGCCCTCGTCGAAAAACTGCTCCTGGGGTCTTCCCACGTCCTGCATATCGTCGTCGGCCGGATGGGTCTGCCGCACGCTTCGACCGGTCCGATGATCACGCTGGACAAGATCGACTGGAATGTCACAACGGACTTTTCGGTCGTGGCGATGCCCGAACTCTGGCTCGGCCTGCTGGTGGCGGCGGGTTTTGTCTGGGCCGCCATCGAGATCCGCCGGCGTCGCGATCCGTCCGTCTGATGCGATAGAAGGTTCCGATCAGGAGGATCGGAACCCTTCATTGGACGGAGTGTCCGAGGGAGTGAACACTGTCACCCCGACGCTGAAAAGGAACCCGTCATGCACAAGTCCCGGATCGTCCTGTCCGACAAGATTCGCCGCAAGGTCGCGCCGTTGCTCGCCGACCGGCTGGCGGATGCCATTGACCTGTCCTTGCAACTCAAGCAGGCGCACTGGAACGTGAAGGGGCCGCACTTTATCGCCCTGCATGAGCTGTTTGATTCGGTTCACGCGCTGGTGTTGGCCAAGGTCGACATGCTTGCCGAGCGCCTGACAACGCTGGGCGGAACCGCTGAAGGGACGCTGCAGGCGGTTGCGAAGCGTTCCTCGCTGCCGGCCTATCCTCTCAAGATGACCCGCGGCGAGGATCATCTGGAGGCGGTCGCCGCCGTCCTGGCGGTTTTCGGCGGCCTGACCCGGTTGGCGATCGATCTGTGCGACGAAGCCGGCGACAAGGTCACGGCGGATCTTTTCAACGAGATCACCGGCGAGATCGACCAGCAGTTGTGGCTGGTGGAGGCGCACCTGCAGCGCTGAGGAGCCCTCGTGGGGCGAGTTACCCGGGGCGTGGCGTCTCCGGGGTGACCGCCTTCCCGCCGGGCTGTTAGCATGATCCCGGCACCCGGGACTTTCCCGGGTCTCACTGGGAGATTGCTCATGAGCGAGCCTGTGGTGGCGGCGAAGGCGCCGATCGGAGTGGCGGTCGAGGCCGGCAAGGAATACTGGTGGTGCACCTGCGGGCGGTCCGCCAGGCAGCCTTTTTGCGACGGCTCGCACAAGGGTACGGCGTTCGGGCCGCAGAAGTATTCTGCCGGCGAGTCCAAGACGGTGTATTTCTGTGCCTGCAAGGCGACGCGCAACGCACCGCTGTGTGACGGCTCGCACAAGGCGCTCTGAGCGGGCTGCGGGTGCGCCATGCCCCTCTCGGTGACCGCAAAGTCTGAGGGCGTACTGCTGACGGTCAGCGGCAGCTGGACGGCGGCGGCCGCGGCAGACCTGCTGAGGGCGGTCGACGAGACGCCTTTGCAAGCCTGGCCCGTGGAGCTGCGGGACGAGAGCGACGCGATCGACCTGACAGGAGCATTCCTGTTGCGCCGTCTGGAGCGGCGGGCCGAGGCGCTCGGTGCGTCACCGCGCTGGATCGGCGCGCGCCCGGAACTTTTGCGTTTCACCGACACGCTCAATGCGGAACGTGCAGCCGCGGTCCCTGAGCCTGCGCGCGAACCGAGTGTCGGGGTCACGCTGCCGCTGGACCGGCTGGGCCGATGGGCCGTGCAGGGCGGCGAGGCGGTCAGGAATGTCGTCGACTTTCTCGGCCGCCTGTATGCCGTGATCGGCGCCGCGCTGCGCCGACCTGCCGGGCTGCGTCCGCGCTCGATCGTAAGGCAGGTCCACGAGACGGGTTTGCAGGCGTTTCCGATCGTCGCACTGATTGCCTTCCTGATCAGTGTGATCGTGGCCTATATCGGTGCGCAGGAACTGCGGCAGTTCGGTGCCCAGCCCTTCGTCGTGGACCTCGTGACGACCTCCGTGCTGCGCGAACTGGGCGTCCTGCTGACCGCCATCATCGTGGCAGGCCGTTCCGGCAGTGCGTTTGCTGCCGAGATCGGCGCCATGAAGCTCAACGAGGAAGTGGACGCGCTGCGCGCCATCGGCCTCAACCCGGTCGAGATTCTGGTGCTGCCGCGGGTGCTGGGGCTCATCATCGCCCTGCCCCTGCTGACGATCATCGCCGATGCGATGGGGCTCGCCGGTGGCGCGGTCCCAGATCACGGTGGTTTCGCGCTGGTTGGTGATGCCGATGGCGGCGATCTCTTCCGGCGCGACGCCAGATTCGCGGAGGACGCGCTTCGCGGTGTTGAGTTGCGAGGCCCAGATTTCATTGGCGTCGTGCTCGACCCAGCCGGGCTGCGGATAGATCTGAGTGAATTCCTGCTGCGCGACGCCATGGATGCGGCCCTGGGCATCGAACAGGATGCTGCGCGAGCTGGTAGTGCCCTGGTCCATGGCGAGAATGAAGCGCTTGCTCATACGGTGGC
>CAXBRZ010000193.1:0-5467 GCA_963978075.1 uncultured bacterium
TGGCGCATCAGAAGTGATTGAATGCATTTAACTTTAATTGGCTCTTAGGTATTTGCTGTGAAATGCCCCAATATATTGTGGTCATAAACCACAATCATCATCGGGGGCGTCAAAATGCAAATTCCAATCGAGCAACTATTGAATCTTCCCGACATTCAAGTCCTGAATGTCGAAATTACTGAACGCGAAATAAAGATCGACATCGAATCAACCTGCGGCTATGCGATTTGTCACCGGTGCGAACAGCGAGCGCCATACGGCGACGTTCACCGGCTTCAAGGGCCGCGCGAACATCACCTGGCACATCACCTCGGATGCGATGGTCTATGCGACGTACTCGCAGGGCTACCGTCCGGGCGCGTTCAACCGCACCACCAAGGGCGTGACCAAGATCTGGGTCGACGCTGCGGGCGCCCCACTGCCCTCCGATCAGATTGCGGACAAGACTGCCGGCGACAAACAAGTCAAGCAGTTCGTCAAGCCGATCTCCTACGCGCCGGACACGCTCAACAACATGGAACTCGGTTTCAAGACCGAGTTCATGAACCGTCGCGTGCAGTTGAACGGGTCGATCTATCAGATGGACTGGAAGGACGTGCAGACGCTGATCTACAACCCGCCCGTGTACGGCAACACGACGTTCGGCGTGAACGGTCCGACCTACCGCGTCAAGGGCTTCGAGCTGCAGCTGACCGCCAAGGTCACTGACGGCCTGACCCTGATGGCCTCGCTGTCGAACAATGATGCCAAGCAGAGCAATGCGCCTTGCATCCGCTCGGCCGGCGTCACGATCTACACGCCGGGCAACCCGACGCCGGCAGGCCAGTGCATTAGTCAGGTCAAGACATCGAGGACGTTACCTGATGGAACGAGCCAGTCGTATAACACGACAGTCATTAACCCATTGGGTGGCTTAGGCGATACTCCGGCCTTCTCGCCGAAGCTGCAGTACAACGTGCACGTCCGTTACGACTGGCAGTCGGGCGACTACAAGTCGTTCCTGCTCGTCGGCTTCAACCACATGGATGATCAGAACAACACCCCGTCGAGCTTCCCCTCGGGCGAGGGCGTGCTGATTCCGACGACGACCTGGTTGCGTTACAAGATGCCCGCCTACAACACCGTCGATGCGTCCCTGGGCGTGTCGAAGGATTCGTGGACGACCACCCTGTACGGCAGCAACCTGTCGAACTCGAACGCCAGCACGTTCACGACCTCGGGCCAGTTCATCGAAGCCCAGGTGCCGCTGCGTCCTCGCGTCATCGGCGTGAAGATCGGCTACAAGTTCTGAGACTAGCCAACACACCACGACGGGTTCCTCCGTTGCGGTAAACTCGAAGGCGGGCAGCGATGCCCGCCTTCTTTTTTTTGGGCCTTTCATGTCTACCAGCAACGAACCCGTCTCGCCGGTGCTTGCCGAGGTTGAACGCATCCGGGCGTTGCTTCGCGAGCAGGACATCGAAAACGCGCTTACCGCCGCGCGGGACCTCTTCCGTGAGGTGCCCGAGAACCGCGACGTCCTGTACCTGAAGGCTCTGGCGGAGCGGCACAGCCGACTCACGCAGGACGCCCTCGCGACGCTGGAACTCATGCAGCGCCATCACCCGAAGTCGAGCCTGCTGTATCAGGAACGCGGCCACTGCTACGTGGCATTGAAGGACGCCCGCAAGGCCATCGAGGCCTACGAACAGGCCGTCCGGATCAACCCTGCCCTGCCTGCCACCTGGAGCATGCTGGAGGGGCTGTACAAGATGGTGCGCCAGGACGCCCATCGTGCGATGGCGGCGGAGCATGTCGCGCGGTTGCAGACCATGCACGCCGACGTCGTCAAGGCCACCGGACTGTTCTGCGAGGGCGATCTGCTGTCGGCGGAAAAAATCATCCGCGCGTTTCTGATCGCGCACGGCGAGGATGCCGAGGCATTGCGCCTGCTGGCACGGATTGCCATCTCGCGGGAGGTTCTGGACGAGGCCGAACTCCTGCTCGAGGCGGCCCTCGTCCTGTCGCCGGATTACGTCGAACTGCGCAGGGACTACGCCTGTGTCCTCCTGGACCGGCACAAATATGTCGAGGCTATCCGCGAACTGGAACCACTGCTGGCGCTGGATCCCAGGAACAGGGACTACCGCACCCTGCGCGCGACGGCCGCGGTTTTCCGCACGCTGCTCTCGGACGACCTCGTCTTCGATCAAGCGACGGCGCGAAACGAGCACGTCCCCGGCACCGCGCGCACCGGCGTGGCGTTCGAAATGGTGGCGGAGCCCGCTTCGGGTTTCGTGTCGAGCGCATCGATCACGTGGACGCGCGCCGTGTTCCGCGCGTCCGAGGGCGCATCCGTCGAAGGCGCGCTCTTGCCCTACGCTCCGCAGCTCGTCGGGCGCGTGGATCTGGCCTATTCGAGGACGATCACCGACGTGTGGCGCCGATCGCTCGAAGCGCGCGTCGGCGCCGGAGGAAGTGCGCAATGCGGCTCGCGCCTCCATGAAGGTGCATGTCGAGGCCCTCCTTGAGTTCCATCGCCTCGGCATTCCGACGGTGGACTACGGCAACAACATCCGCCAGGTGGCCTTCGAGGAAGGCTGCAAGGACGCCTTTGCGTTCCCGGGCTTCGTGCCGGCCTATATCCGGCCGCTGTTCTGCCGCGGCATCGGCCCGTTCCGCTGGGTGGCGCTCTCGGGCGACCCGGAGGACATCCGCAAGACCGATGCGAAGGTGAAGGAACTCATTCCGGACGATCCGCACCTGCACCGCTGGCTCGACATGGCCGGCGAGCGCATCCACTTCCAGGGCCTGCCGGCGCGCATCTGCTGGGTGGGATTGGGACAGCGCCACCGGCTCGGACTTGCGTTCAACGAGATGGTGCGCACGGGCGAGCTGAAGGCGCCGATCGTCATCGGCCGCGATCATCTCGACTCAGGCTCGGTGGCGAGTCCGAACCGCGAGACCGAGGCGATGAAGGACGGCTCGGACGCCGTGTCCGACTGGCCGCTCCTGAACGCGCTTCTGAACACCGCCGGCGGTGCGACCTGGGTGTCCCTGCATCACGGCGGTGGTGTCGGCATGGGCTTCTCGCAGCACTCCGGCGTCGTCATCGTCTGCGACGGCACCGAAGCGGCGGCGCGTCGTGTGGGTCGCGTGCTGTGGAACGATCCGGGCACCGGCGTGATGCGCCATGCGGATGCCGGCTACGACACGGCCATCGACTGTGCGCGCGAGCAGGGCCTGGACCTGCCGATGCTCGGCCGATGATCACCGCTCTCGAGGGGTCGGCGCCGCTCGTCATCAGTTTTCCGCACGTCGGGACCGGCCTGCCGCCGGATCTCGCCGCGCGGATGACCGCGCGCGCGCGCGCCGTGCCGGACACGGACTGGCACGTCGAGAAGCTCTACGCGTTTGCCCGGGCGCGCGGCGTGAGCTGGATCGAGCCGCACCTCTCGCGCTATGTCGTCGACCTCAACCGGCCGCCGGACGATGGCGCCCTGTATCCCGGGCAGGTGTCCACCGGGCTGTGTCCGGCGGCCACCTTTGCCGGCGAACCGCTCTACGCGGGCGCAGGCCCCGATGCGGCGGAGATCGCCGCCCGGCGCGAGGCGTACTGGCGGCCGTATCACGAGAGGCTGCAGGCGCTGCTCGCCGCCACCGTTGCGCGTCACGGGTATGCGGTGCTCCTGGATGCCCATTCGATCGAGAGCGAAGTGCCGCGCCTATTCGAGGGGCGGCTCCCGGACCTCAACGTCGGTACGAACGACGGCCGCAGCTGCGCGGCGGGCCTGGGCGAGGCGGTCCTCGAGGCCGTGGCCTCGGGGCCGTTCTCGGCGGTGCTGAACGGCCGCTTCAAGGGCGGCTACATCACCCGCCAGTACGGCCGTATCGACGGGCCCGTGCATGCGGTGCAACTGGAAATCGGCCAGCTCACCTACCTTGATCGTGGCCAGACCGACTGGCAGGCGCCGCGGGCCGCGGGCCTGATGGCGGTCCTTGAACGCATGGTCGACGTGCTGCTCGATTTTCGTCCGGCCTGATCGCGTCCGATCGCGGAGGTTCGCGACTTGAGCGGACCGGCTCGCCGTGGGAGAGTGACGGGTCGACAGTGGGAGAGGTGATCCGACGCATCATGACCGGCGAACGCGAGGACGTGCTGCACAGCTGGTGTGTCCAGGCGGACTGGAACGCGCCGACCATCGTCGCCGGAGAGGGGGCGTACTTCATCGACGCCACCGGGCGTCGCTACCTCGACATGAGCAGCCTCGCCGAGTGCATGAACCTCGGTCACCAGCATCCGGCGGTGGTGCAGGCCATTCGGGCGCAGGCGGAAAAGCTCTGCTTTGTCACGGCGGCTTGGGGCGCCGAGCCGCGGGCGGCGCTCGCCCGTGCGCTGCTCGAGAAGTCCGGCTTCGAGGGCGGCCGGGTGTACTTCTCGCTCGGCGGCGCCGATGCCAACGAGCACGCCGTGAAATTCGCCCGCCAGGCGAAGGGCCTGCCGCGCGGCAAGATCGTCGCGCGCGACCGCTCGTACCACGGCGCAAGCTATGCGGCGATGGCGCTCTCGGGCGACTCGCGCACCGAATCCCAGGTCGATGCCGGCGCGTTCGGCGTGCTGCGGGTCCCACCGCCCTACGCCTACCGCTGTCCTTTTGGCACCACCGACGCCGCGGCCTGTGGCGAGGCAGCCGCGGCTGCGGTCGCCCAGGCGATCGATGCGCACGCCCCGGACGGTGTGGCGGCTGTGCTGATGGAGCCCAATGCCGGCACCAACGGCATCGTCGCGCCAGCCAACTACTGGCCGCGGCTGCGCGAGGTCACCGCCGAGCGCGGCGTGCTGCTCGTCGCGGATGAGGTCATGAGTGGCTTCGGCCGCTGTGGCGAGTGGTTCGCGTGGCAGCGGTATGGGGAGGCGGGCAGGCCCGATCTCATGACGCTCGCCAAGGGACTGACCGGCGCGCATCTGCCGCTCGGTGCCGTCGTGGTCTCGGCTGCCGTGGCCGATCGCCTTGAGCACGAGATGCTCTACACGGGCCTCACCTACTGCGGCCATCCGCTGTCGTGTGCGGCGGGCGTGGCGGCGGTGGCGGCCTACGAGGACGAGCGTCTGATCGAGCGCTCGCGGCAGCTCGGCGCCGCGCTCTTCGCGCAGCTGCAGGGCTTGCAGGCCCGTCACGCGGTCATCGGCGACGTGCGCGGCGGTGAGGGCCTCTTTGCAGTCCATCATTCCTATGCCGGTCTTATCCCGCAATTCCTTGACCGAGGCTGCACTGATAGCCATAGTCTTTGTCTCCTACGGTTAGAGCCAGTATTAGTTACCGGTATCAGTTGCCGGTGGCGCCGGCCGCCGGGGGCGGGCTGGTGTCGGATGCCGCCCCGGACGGCGGCCATGTGACGCTGGTGGTGATGCAGAACCCGGCCGAGGCGGGCCGCCGTGACCAGCAGGCGCGCAACTACCTCACCATGCTGTTCGTCGGCCTCGGTG
>CAXBRZ010000194.1:0-5457 GCA_963978075.1 uncultured bacterium
GAGAAATCGAGTCCACTGCTTCGAGGAAAATGATCTCGACCTGATGCGCCGTCGCCGCGAAATGCAGTGGGCCGCTCGGATCACGTCAGCCCTCGAGGAGGGGCGATTCGAACTTTATCGGCAGGCGATCCTGCCGCTGCAGGCTGACGAGGCGGGGCTACATTACGAAATTCTGCTGCGAATGCGCGACGAGCAAGGCCGCGTCGTGACGCCGGACAATTTTATTGCGGCCGCCGAGCGCTACGGCATCACTCCGTCTATCGACCGTTGGGTGGTCGAAAACACATTCCGCTGGCTTGTGTCAGAGGCGGACGAACGCGACAAGCTTGCCTTGTGCTCCATCAATCTTTCGGGCCAGAGCCTGACGGATGACAAGTTTCTGCCATTCGTGATTGATCTCATGCACCGTACGGGTATCGATCCCCGTCGAATCTGCTTTGAAATCACAGAGACTGCAGCAATCGCCAGTTACTCGCAGGCGACACGGTTCATTCAGGCGCTGCGGGAAATTGGCTGCCGGTTCGCGCTCGATGACTTCGGAACAGGGCTGTCGTCGTTCGGCTATCTGAAACACTTTCCTATCGATTACCTTAAAATCGACGGCAGTTTCGTCAAGGAAATACTCCGTGACCCGATTGACCGGGAAATGGTCCGCTCCATCAACGAAATTGGCCATTTGACCAACAAGAAGACGATCGCCGAGTTTGCGGAGAACGAGGAGATCATCGCTATGCTGCGCTCGCTTGGCGTTGATTACGCGCAGGGATTTGGTGTGGCGCATCCACAGCGCATCCATGCGACAAGCGTCGACGAGAATTTCGGCTACGAAAACTAGCTTGCAGCCGGTCTGCTCAGGATGGAGAGACGCATGGAGAGGTCCACAGCCCTCACGTGCTTGGTGAGCGCGCCGACGGAAATGTAGTCGACCCCGGTTTCGGCGACAGTCCGCAGCGTCCTCATGTCGATGCCTCCTGACGCTTCAAGACCGAGTGGTTTTTGGCGTAGGCGGTTTTTCGCGACCGCTGTGCGCAAATCCTCAAGGGAAAATTCATCCAGGAGGGCCATGTCGGCGTTGGCCGTGAATGCCTCCTCGAGTTCCGCCAGCGTTTCGACCTCAACCTCCACAGGTACTCCCGGGGCGAGCTTTCGCGCGGCTGCAACGGCGGCGGTGATGGATCCGGCTGCAGCGATATGGTTTTCCTTGATGAGGATTCCATCAAAAAGCCCCATGCGGTGGTTGTGTCCCCCGCCGCATCGCACGGCATACTTCTGCGCCTGTCGCAATCCGGGTATCGTCTTTCGGGTGTCCAGAATCCGGCAGCCGGTTCCCTCAAGTGCATTGGCATGGGCGCGTGCGGCGGTGGCGGTGGCGGAAAGCGTCTGCAGAAAATTGAGCGCACTGCGTTCGCCGGTCAAGAGTGCGCGCGCGGGGCCCTCTGCTTCGAACAATAGTTGGTTAGGCGAGACGGAATCCCCGTCCGCAACATGCCAGGTTACTCGGACCGCAGGATCGAGGGTCGAGAATACGGCATCGACGTAAGGTCTTCCGCAGATGATGGCGGCTTCACGCGTGATGACGCGTGCCGTGGCGCGGGCAGAGGCGGGAACGAGGGACGCTGTCAGGTCGCCTCCGCCTACGTCTTCAGCCAGAGTGCGCGCGACGGTGTCCTGCAGGTCGGGGGGAATGCGGGTATCCATGCGCCAAGGTTACCCGTCGCCAACGGAAACATCACCGGGTAACCGTCCCGGCTTGAAGGTGGCCGGGACAGGTCGACCGGGAGCGGTGCCGCTCCCGGTCGATGACGTCAGAACGGCAGGCCGTGATTCTGCCCGCCCATGCACATCAACATGGGGATCGACAGTACGAAATTCGTCCGCGAGGCGAGCATCGCGATGCGTCGCGCGGCTGCCTTCTCGGCATCCGTCGCCTGAACGATTCCGAGAGCCTTTTTCTGGTTTGGCCAGATCAGGACCCAGACGTTGAACAGCATGATGCTGCCAAGCCATGCGCCAACGCCGATGGTGCGGGAGCCTTCTTCCAGCATGAACGCCTTGGCCAGAACACCCGTATGCAGCAGGTAGGCGAAGCCCGACAGCCACGTCACAACGGCTGCCCAGCGGAACCACAGCAGCGCGCGCGGGGCGATGTACTTCGAAATGCCGGCACCACCGGGGCCACCCTGATCGGCAGCCGCGACGGCAAGGCCTGGGATCTGCACCACGTTGAAGTAATACAGCAGCCCGATCCACATCACGCCGGCAACGATGTGCAGCCAGCGGGTGAAGGCCAGATGGTTGAAGCCGACCGAACCGGAGAGCACGAAAGCCACCACGATGGACAGAGCGATACCCGTCGCGATCGAGTTTCTGACGGAGGTAAGTGGATTCATCGGTGTAAGGACCCCTTGAGAAATGAAATGGCGGCGGGCGGTAACTCCCGTCGCTCGGCTGAGGTAGAATAGGGGTTTACCGCAACCCCTTCAACCGGCCCGGGCCAATCCCCTGTGGCCTTGCATGTCCATGAATATTAAGCCCTTAAGTCCCATGTCCCCTTGTATTGGCGTATGCAGCCTCGGGCCGCAGGGATGGTGCCTTGGCTGTTATCGCACCATGTCGGAGATCTCGGCATGGTTGAAAATGGAGCCTGAGGCGCGCTGGGCAGTGGTCGCGGCAACGCAACAGCGTCGCACGGCTGTGAACACATCTGCGCCGGCCGGTCCGGCGATTCCTAATTGAAGTCTGGAGTCCACCTATCATGAGCGAAGCGACCGTCACCGACCGCATTCAGGCCCACCTTACAGCGTCCCCCGCGGTGCTGTTCATGAAGGGCACCCCTGATTTTCCGCAGTGCGGCTTTTCGGCGCAGGCTGTCGCGGCCCTGAACGCCCTCAAGGCTGACTTTCATGCCGTGAATATTTTCGAGGATCCTGAGCTTCGCGAAGCGCTGAAACAGTACTCGAACTGGCCGACGTATCCGCAGCTCTACCTCAAGGGTGAGCTGCTGGGTGGCTGCGACATTGCATTGCAGATGTATCACTCGGGTGAGCTGAAGCAGGCTCTCGAAGAAGCCGGCGCCATCCGCTGACCGTCAGGCATCGTCGGGTTCGGGCGATGGCTCCATAAAGCCGTCTCCGGCCTGCTCCTTGAGTTCGCCCGTTTCGAGCGCCCGAGCGACGCGCTTGCGTGCCTGGTCGTAGATCGGTTTGAACTGGTTGCAGGCATCGCAGAAGAGGTCCGCCGTCTGTTCGGCATCATAACGTGCCGAATGGGCTGAAGCCCGGTCCCACTCCAGCCCCGCCGCGACGACGGCTTTCGAGAGCACCGTCTGTCCATAAGCCACGCCTGCGACGGTCGCGGTGTCGAAACAACTGAACGGGTGGAACGGGTTGCGCTTGATGCCGGTGCGGGCGACCGCTGCGTTGAGGAACCCAAGATCAAAAGCGGCGTTGTGGCCCACCAGAATGGCCCGTGTGCAGCCACTGTCCTTGATGGCATTGCGCACTTCCTTGAACAAACGGCCGAGCGCGTCCCGTTCTGGCAACGCAGGACGCAGCGGGTGGTGTGGGTCGATTCCGTTGACGGCCAAAGAAGCGGGATCGAGTCGCGAGCCAGGAAAGGGCTGCACGTGAAAGCGCCACGTGTCGGACCGGCGCAGCAAGCCGTCCGGGTCCAGTGACAAGATGACCGCCGCTATTTCCAGCAGCGCATCCGTCGCGGAATTGAAACCGCCCGTTTCCACGTCGACGACCACCGGTAGAAAGCCCCGGAATCGTTCCTTCATCTCGTAGTGGTCGTTCATCTTGTCCCGTTCAGCAGTGGGCGCCGTCCCTCAAGGTCCAAGACACGGTTTCGCCGGCTCGGAAGGGTACCAGTTCATGATCGCCAAAGGCGTAGCTCGCGGGGGGCGACCATGCTTCGCGCACAAGGGTGACCGAGTCACTGTTTCGAGGCAGCCGGTAGAAATCAGCGCCATGGAGACTGGCAAAGCCCTCGAGCCGGTGCAGTGCACTGGCGGTCTCAAAGGCTTCGGCATACAGTTCGATGCCGGCGTGCGCTGAATAGATGCCCGCGCAGCCACAGGCCGTTTCCTTGGTGTGCCGTGCGTGCGGAGCACTGTCGGTGCCGAGGAAGAACCGCGGACTGCCAGAGGTCGCAGCCGCGAGCAGCGCTTGGCGATGTACCTCCCGTTTCAGCACCGGGAGGCAATAAAGATGAGGCCTGATGCCGCCCTGGAAAATGGCGCTGCGATTCAGAAGCAGATGCTGCGGCGTGATGGTTGCGGCCATGAGGTCGTCGGATGATTCGACAAACTGGACGGCCTCTTTTGTCGTGACATGCTCGAAGACGATTCTCAAACGCTTGAACCGATTGCGCACGGGTACGAGCACCCTTTCGATGAACACTGCCTCCCGATCAAAGACGTCCACAGCGGGATCCGTTGTCTCGCCATGAACGAGCAGAGGCAAGTCATATTCCTCCAGTGCCTCAAGCGCGGGATAAGCCCGTTCAAGCCCGGTGACGCCGGCATCCGAGTTGGTTGTCGCGCCTGCAGGGTAATACTTCACGCCATGGATGAATCCCGATTCCTTGGCCCGGCGGATTTCTGCAGCATCGGTCGCATCGGTGAGGTAGAGCGTCATGAGTGGTTCGAACCTGCTGCCGGCGGGCCGTACCGCGATGATCCGCTCACGGTAGGCGCGCGCCGATTCCACGGTTGTGACCGGCGGCTTGAGATTCGGCATCACGATGGCGCGGCCGAATCGTCGGGCGGTGTGAGCGACCACTGCGGCCAGAGAAGCACCATCGCGCAGGTGCAGGTGCCAGTCATCCGGCCGGACTATCGTCAGTTGCATAGCGACATCCTCATGGGGCGGTCAGCCGCAGGAATTCGGGGGAATTGAGCAGCGTCGCCGCGAATCGTACGCCGAACCCGGTGATCGTGTGGGGGACATGGGCCAATCCGCCCGGGCGCTCCGCCGAGGAGAGGTCGCAGTGCAGCCAAGGAATCGTGGACGGCACGAAATGATTGAGAAACCGCGCGGCGTAGATGTGGTCTCCCTTGCCCCCTATGAGGCACTGGGCGACATCGGCTGTGGCGCTGTCGAGGTCTTCGTCGAAGTCGTCTGGCATTGGAAATCCATGCATCCTTTCCCCGCAGATACGGCCTGCCTCCTCGGCGACGAGTTCAAGGGATTCCCGATTGGTGAAGAATCCGGACATGCGCTCCGTCAGCGCGCTGACGCAGGCGCCGGTCAGGGTCGCGAAATCGATGATCGCGGCGGGGCGGGCGCGGGCAGCCAGTGCCAGGGCGTCGGCGAGCACCATGCGCCCCTCGGCATCCGTATGGACGATCTGCACGGTTTTCCCATTCAGCGCCTTGATCACGTCCTGCTGGGTATAGGCCTCAGGTCCGATACGATTTTCGGCAAGCACGAGCCATGCGTCGACGGGATGAGG
>CAXBRZ010000195.1:0-5447 GCA_963978075.1 uncultured bacterium
TACACTCTTTCCCTACACGACGCTCTTCCGATCTGTGAAACCAACGCAAGTACCAGTAGACCGTCGCCTGCGGGATCGGCAGGCGGGCCGAGATGTATTGCGGAAACTGGGTGTGATAGGAACTGGTGAACGAAAGACCGCGATGTGCGGCAAAGCACCTTGCCGCAAGACCGAGCGGGCCCTCGGTCGCGATATGCATGGCCTCCGGCCGTATCCTCGCCAGCCGTCTACCGACTTCCCGCCAGCTCCATAGTGCCAGCCGGATTTCCGGATAGGTAGGACACGGAACGGTTGCAAAACCTTCAGGCGTGATCAGGTGAACATCGTGCCCGAAGCGCTCCAGCTGCCGGACGGTTTGCTGCAGCGTCGTGACCACACCATTGGTCTGCGGCAGCCAGGCATCGGTGACGATGACTATCCGCATGCCGGATCATGCGGCCCGGTCGAAAGTGACGCCGCAAGCCTCCACGGTCACGCCGGGCGAGACATGCTCCGCAGTCTCTCTAATGTGGTGAAAACCAACCCTGAGATGTCCCGAAAGATCCTCGAATAGCATCGAGCAGTTCTCCACCCAATCACCATCGTTGCAGTAGTGCACACCCTCGACGTGGCGCGTGCCTGGATGATGAATGTGGCCGCAGATGACGCCATCGAGGTTGCGCTTCAGTGCGGCAGACGCGGCCGCATGTTCGAATCGACCGATGTAGCGACGTGCATCCGGAACCTGGTCCTTGATCCAGTTGGCCAAGGACCAATATCCGAATCCGAAGCGGTGCCGGATGTCCTGCAGCGAGCGGCTGGCCCACAGAATGAAATCGTACAACTGTTCGCCAATCCACTTGAGCCAGCCGGCGAATTTCACGTTACCGTCAAATTCGTCACCGTGGACCACGAGGTATCGCTTGCCACGGCTGGTTTCGTGCACAAACTCTCGGCGCACGGCGATGCTCTCGAATGCTCCGCCACACAGTTCGCGAAATCCTTCGTCGTGATTCCCCGGGACGTAGATGACTTCGGTACCGCGGCGGGCGATCGCGAGGATCTCCCGGACGACCTGTTGGTGCGCCGGAGGCCAGTAGAAACTCCGGCGAAGGCTCCAAAGATCGACGATATCGCCCACCAGCACCAGACGATCGGTTTTTACAGAACGTAGAAAATCGAGCAGCAGTTCTGCTTGGCAACCGCGAAAACCCAGGTGCACATCTGAAATGAAAAGAGTCCGTACATGGCCGGCAGGAGACGATGCGCGAGTCATTGAGGCTCCTCAATCCACCTTGAGATGCCTCATCCTGCCGCTGCGAATTGAAACCTCGGTGACAGTATTGCGTCAATTTTCTGACGAAATCACTCGCGGTGAGCCACCCGAGACTCGGGAAAATGACAGGTAAAGACACTGCCCTTGCCCAACTCGCTGGTGATATTCAGCTCGCCGCCATGTCGCTGCAATGCATGTTTCACAATGGCAAGGCCAAGCCCTGACCCTCCGGAAGTCCGCGCGCGACCAGGATCGACACGATAGAAACGCTCGGTCAATCGTGGAAGATGCTCCGCCGCGATGCCGACCCCAGTATCGGTGACCGAGAAATGCGCCCCGTCGGCGTCACACCACCAGCGGGCGACCACTTCCCCGGTCTCTGCCGTGTATTTCAGGGCATTGCCGATCAAATTCGAAAACACCGAATGCAACTCGGATTCCGAACCCATCAAGCCGGCATCGCTCCCGATCTCAAGACGGAATTCGCATCGCCGGTCTGGCCGGGCCTGTACGTCCCGGCGCATCAACGTAAGGATGCCTGGCACATCCACGAATACATGGGGCGCCTCGCCGGTAGTCGATTCGAGTCTCGACAGTTCGATGAGGTCGTCCACGACGGCCTGCATGCGGGCGGACTGCCGGCGCATCTCCTCCAGCACACCGCGGATTTCCGAATCAATCACCGGATCCTCGACGAGGGTATCGACGTATCCTGAAATCACCGTCAATGGCGACCGCAGTTCGTGCGAGGCATTGGCCACGAAATCCTTGCGCATGGCCTCGACCAGAACTTCCCGGCTGACATCGCGCACGACCAGCAACTTGCGGGCCTCTCCGTAATCGACCATCTGCAACGAGAGATGCACGTCCTGCCCTGCAAGTTGCTGGACGACGACCGGGCGGGAATAGTCGGCCCGATCAAGATAGGACTGGAATTCGGGGTGTCGGACAAGGTTGTCGACACGATGGCCGATATCCATCTGCCGCCGTAAGCCGAGCAGACGTCCGGCGCGGCGATTGAACCACTGGATCTGCCGGTCATTGCCAAGCACCACGACACCGTCCGGCAGCGAGGAGGTCAGTTCCCGGAACTCGCGCACCACCTCAAGCATGCGTTTCTTGTGAAACTTCTTGCGCCGGTAAATGCGCACGACCAGAGACACGACGGCTCCCCAGGCACCGGTCAGGTTGGGCGGTTCCAGATTGCGCCGGTCACGCAGCCAGCGCTCGAGCAGGTAGAGCCGGTAATACTCCTGGACCAGCGCTCCAGCAAGCGCGACCAGTACCGCCACGATGACGTGTCCAAGGAACAAGCCGGCGACTGCAGCCACTGCTAGCAGAAGCAGCAGACGCGGAACCGCGACTTTCCAAATCGCAGAAATCATCGCCTGAACCCACTGCAGTCAGGTTGCGCGCGTCGAGAAACGGTAGCCGGCGCCTCGAACCGTCTGTACGTAGCCATCACATCCGAACGCTTCCAATGCCTTGCGTAGCCGGCGGATGTGCACATCCACGGTACGCTCCTCGACGTAGACATTGCCACCCCACACTCGGTCGAGCAGTTGACCGCGCGTGTAGACGCGCTCCGAATGCGTGATGAAAAATGCCATGAGGCGGTATTCGGTAGGACCCAAGGGGACCGAACTTTCCCCGCACAGGACGCGATGACCCGCGCTGTCGAGCCGCAACTGGCCCGCATCGATGATTTCCTCGCTGACCCCAGGACCCGATCGACGCAGAACTGCGTTGATGCGCGCCAGCAGTTCGCGCGGTGAAAACGGCTTGGTGACATAGTCGTCCGCCCCACCCTCGAGTCCGGCCACCTTGTCCTGCTCCTCGGCACGCGCGGTGAGCATGATGACGGGAACCTCTTTGGTGTCCTTGTCCTTCTTGATTGCGCGGGTAAGTTCAAGGCCACTCGCATCGGGAAGCATCCAGTCGACCAAGACGAGATCCGGACGACAGTCGGCCATTGCCATACGTGCGGTCCGGGTATCCTCGGCCTCCGCCACGTCAAAACCTGCCCGCCGGAGGCCGAACGCGATCATATCGCGAATCGGCTTCTCGTCTTCCACGATCAGAACGCGTCGGGCCGCCATCGTTTGCATCCGTTCAGAATTGCCTGATTGATTAAACGCGAGCTTTATTACAAATTCATGACGCCCCGAAACCCATATGACAGCGCATACATGTCAGCCGGGTGACCGTACCGAGCGCGTGGCCACATCATCACGAAGGTACACCGGTTCAAGGCGGTGGGCCGGCACGGCGCCTCCTTCGCGCAGGACAGCGACCGCCATTCGTGCAAGAAAGCGAGCCTCCGGCAACGCACCCTCAAAACATCCCACCGCCCCACCGATGGTCTCCCGGAGCATCGGATAAGCGGCAAACCCATGGCCCGCCAGCACCAGGGGACCGGAGGTTTGGATACGACCGGGCAGATCCTCCGGCCGGCAGAGCGCCTCAAATTGGGGATCAAGCTGACCGCCGGCCCGCACCCGATAATATCCGGCGTACAACTCGCCCATCCTCGCATCCATGGCCACCAGCACTGCCCCCGCCGCAATCCCCGAGGCGGCAGCGAGTTCCAAGGCCCCGACGGCAACCGCCTCCAGATCCGACACTCCGACCACCGGGATACCGAGCCCATAGGCAAGGCCCTGGGCCACGCTGATACCGATACGCACCCCGGTAAACGCACCTGGCCCCCGGCCCACGGCAAGGGCGGTCAGATCCGACAGAGCCCACCCCTGCTCGGCGAGCACCTCCTGCACCAACGGCAGTACGCGCTCGGCATGGCCTCGTCCTATCAATTCGAAGCGATGCGCGCAGACCGTGGATGCGTCGTGCAACGCCACACTCATCGCCTCCGTCGCGGTATCGATCGCCAGCAGCTTCATCGCACGCCCTCTCATACACCGTCCAGATGATGCCTTAGAAAGGCAACCGCCTCGGCAGGATCGCGAGTCACCCGCATCGGCGGCAGGCTGGCGAGGAACGTACGGCCATAGCCACGACTGCTCAATCGTGGATCACCGATCATCACGACCCCGGTGTCGGTCGGATCGCGAATCAACCGTCCGACACCCTGCTTGAGCGCCAGTACGGCCTGCGGAATCTGGTGTTCGGAAAAACCGTTGCGGCCAGCCCGCCGCAGCCCCTCGAGGCGCGCCTTCAGGAGGGGGTCATCCGGCGAGGCAAAGGGCAATTTGTCGATCACGACAATCGACAAGGCCGGTCCCCGCACATCCACCCCTTCCCAGAAACTCGCCGTGCCAAGGAGTACGGCGTGGCCGATGTCGCGGAACCGCTTGACCAGCGTATCGCGCGGCATATCCCCCTGGATCAGCAGCGGGAACGGATCATCTGCCTGCATGGCCTCGCGCAGCAGGTGGGCTGCCTCACCAAGCGCCCGGTGACTTGTGAAGAGCAGGAACGCCCGTCCGCCAGCCGCGCGCAAGAGGGGCATGGCCGCCTCGATCAGCGCCCGGTTGAAATTGCGGTCAGAGGGGTCCGGCATGCCATTTGGCAGATACAGGCGCGCCTGCTCGGCGTAATCAAAGGGGCTGGCGATCTGCAGGGTACGCGCCGCCTGCGCACCGACCCGCTGCACGTAGTGGGCAAAGTCCGCGCCGATCGCGAGCGTCGCCGAGGTGTGGATCCA
Source organism: uncultured bacterium (assembly GCA_963978075.1). GTDB lineage: Bacteria > Pseudomonadota > Gammaproteobacteria > Steroidobacterales > Steroidobacteraceae > CAIKZZ01. The sequence goes on from CAXBRZ010000195.1 coordinate 4,920, forward strand.
CGCACAGGGGCGCTCCTCCGCCTGGGCCCGCAGACGATCGGACACCTCAAAGGGAATAAACTCGAACGAGAAATAGCGCGCTGCGTTCTCGACCCACTGCAGGCCGAGTTCCTGATCGTAATTGAGCAGGCTGCGCAGTCGGGTCGCGACCTCTACTGCACGACGGCCGCATTGGCGCACGGCCGCCTCTTCTATCGCCGGGTCATCGTAACGCGCCCCCAGACTCTCAAGAGCAATCGCCAATTCATCCGCCGCCTCGAGAACGGCGTCCGGCAGACGCACCCACTCCACCCGCTCACCCAAGCCCGACAACGCGAGGCTAATGGCAGAGACGGCCGACTCCAGTTCCCCCAACTGAGCCCGGCCAGGGCCATCCAAGAGTCCCGCACGAGTCAGTTCCAGTTCACAGTCCCGGACCAGAGCGAGGACGGTACGGGAGCCAAAGCGAGTACCGAAAAACTGCGCGGCCACGTCCGGAAACTGGTGAGCCTCGTCGAGAATGACCGCCTCAGCCCCTGGCAACAGTTC
>CAXBRZ010000196.1:0-5429 GCA_963978075.1 uncultured bacterium
GCCGCCCAACGCGTGAATCTGCACGACGGTATCGGCAGCCGAGGGATGGGTGTCTCCGATGGCAACGCGTGCGCCCTGGCGCGCAAACGCCAGGGCCGCGGCCCGACCGATGCACGTCGCGGCACCGGTAATCAATACACTGCGCCCCGTGAAATCCAGCAACTGCTCGGCCATGAGTGCTCCCCTGTGGTGCTTGCGCGCAGTGAAACACTCGCAGGCCACCGGTACTCGTCCCAGAGGGAAGTCCCGTGCACTTCCAGGCCGTCGACGTTGCGCTAGAGAGCGCGGCACGCCGGTGCCACGTATGCGTAAATGGAGGGACCCAGACAGTAGCGGAGGCGGCATGAGCGAGTGGTGGGATCTGGCTATCGCCAGTGAAAAGCTACGTACCGGAGAGGTGTCTTCGGTCGAACTGACGACCCAATGCCTTCATCGGATCGAAAGGCTCAATCCGACGCTCAACGCCTTCATCACCGTGACGGCGGAGGAGGCACTGGCTCAGGCGCAGCGTGCCGATGCGCGGCTGCGCGCGGGTCGTCGGGCGGGTCCGTTGGATGGCATCCCGGTGGCGCTCAAGGACCTGATCGACACGGCGGGGACCCTGACCACGGCGGCAAGTGCGGTCTACGAAGACCGCGTGCCGTTGGCGGATGCGGCGGTGGTGTCGCGCCTCAAGGCGGCCGGCGCCGTGCTGCTGGGCAAGCTCAACCTGCACGAGTTCGCCTACGGTGGCACCTGTGTTCCGAGTCATTCCGGTCCCGTGCGCAATCCGTGGAACCCACAGCGGATTGCCGGCGGGTCTTCGGGCGGGTCGGGTGCCGCGGTGGCGGCCGGCCTGTGCTACGCCGCGTTGGGCACGGACACCGCCGCGTCCGTCCGGCATCCCGCCGCCTACTGCGGTGTGACCGGACTGAAGGGCACCTATGGTCTTGTCAGCACCCGTGGCGTCGTGCCCCTGAGCTGGTCGCTGGATCATGTCGGTCCGCTCGCGAGGTCGGCGCTGGACGCCGCACTGGTGCTCGAGGTGCTGGCCGGGGAGGATCCTGCCGACCCTGCGGTCTGCCCGCCGCCTCTCGAGCCGTACGCCACTATCGCAGCCATGCCGACACCGCGGCTGCGGTTGGGGCGCGTCGAGGATCCCTATTTCACCGGCCTTGATCCAGGCATTGGCGAGGCGGTGTCGACTGCCATCGATGTCCTGCTTGGGTTTAGCGCGGGTGTGCGGAGTGCCGAAATTCCCTACAACAACCTGCTGATGGTGATCGCATCGGCCGAAGCCTACGCCTACCACGAGAGTCTGCTGCGCACGCAAGCGCACAAATATCAGCCGATGACGCGCGAGCGCCTCGAGCATGCAGCGAGGATCACGGCGGCAGACTACATCCGTGCCCGCCGCGCGCTGGAGAGCCTGCGCGCCGGCACCGATGCGCTATTCGAAGAGGTGGATCTTTTGGTGACACCGACGACAGCGCTGTCGCCGATCCCGATCACCGAAGGCGACCGCGATCCGCCGTTGCCGGCCAACGGTACCCCGATCGAATTCCGCAACACCCACATGTTTGATGTGCTGGGTCTGCCGGCGATTTCGATTCCCTGCGGACTGACCCCGGACGGGATGCCCGTCGGCCTGCAACTGGCGGGACCGCGCGGCAGCGAAGGACGGCTGCTGGCGGTCGCACATGCCTATCAGCAGCGAACACACTGGCACACACTGCGCCCCCCCGGTCTATGAACGTCTGCGGTCACTCCAGCAGGGCCAGAGGTTCCGGCAACCGGGAAAGCAGCTCTGCATCAAAGTCGGCCGCGAGGTGGAAAAAGGCCGCCCGCGCGACGCGCTCGGAACGGTTCTCCCAGGCATGGTCGGTCCCGCGCTGTACAACCACATCGCCGGCCTGCAGCACCGCTTCGCTGTCATCGAGGATGAGCACGAGCTCGCCCTCGAGGACCACCACGTAGTCGAGCGTGCGGGTGCGGTGCATTTGTGTGCGGAACCCGCCCTGTCCGAGCGGGTAGACGTCGAGGATGCGCAGGCGGTGACCGCTACGAGGCATCAGTGCGAAAGGCATCTGGGCCGGATCGGTGAGCGGTTGTGAGCTCAGCAAGGGCACGGCAGCGGTGTCGTGCCACACCTCGTGGAAGTCGGCGCCGATGGCGGGTCCCTGCATGGCATGGCTCTGCACGGGCCAGTCCTCCTGGAGAACGACGGAACGGCCATCCGCATCGTGGCCGGTGACGATTCTGCGTCGGCTGGGAGTGCTCATGTGTCTCGGTTCCTGTTGCGGTACGGGGCGATTGTCGCAGCCTACGGTGGCTGTCGGTCCGATGCGCGACGAATCAGGGTGCGGATTCGAGCGGGATTTCCCTCAGGGACGAGTTTGCCGGGTGCTTCTGACCGTAACCTCCGTCTTTCCAGTCATGGATACGGAGTCACTCATGCCACTTCCGCAAGACATCAGCCCGGTCAATTCCGAAGCCATGGAGTCGCTGGTGCGCACGCAAGGAATGCCGTGGACGCCTCAGACATTCGACCCGGAGCGTTCGTTCATGAAGGTGCTCTGGACGGGTCCCGAGAGCGGGCGCGTCGCCCTGCTGTTTCGTTGCCTGAAGGGAGCGGTGGTGCCGGCCCACAAGCATATCGGCGATGCCCACACGTTCGTGCTGAGCGGCAAGCTTGAAGTCAGGGGTACGACGCTGGGTCCGGGCGACTACCTGTACGAGGCCAACGGCATGGTGCACCACGCGACGACGGCGCTCGAGGATACGGAATATTTTTTCATCATGCAGGGCGCCGTGCTGTTTTTCGATGACCGGCAGTTCCTGGGCTACCAAGGCTGGGAGGAATTCCACCGCGCGGCAACCGTGAGTCGCGAAACCTGAATCCCGAGGTCGACTTCGGGAGCTACGTCAATCGCTCACCGGCAGGAAATCGTCAATCGCGCGGGCAATATCGTTCAGTGCCGTGGCAGTGGCGCTCGACAGGCCTACCATGGTGAGAAAACCGTGGATCTGCTGCGGGTAGCGAATGAGGCGCGTCGGCACGCCGGCGGCCTGCAGGCGCGCGGCATAAGCCTCTCCCTCGTCCCGCAGTAGGTCGTGTTCGGCCGTCAGCACGAGCGCCGCGGGCAAGTTGCCCAAGTCCGCCTGGCGCAAGGGCGAGATGCGCGGATCGCTCCGGTGACGGGGCTCTCCCGCGTAATGATGGAAAAACCACTCCATCCACTCGGTGGTCAGCAGAGGGCCGTTCGCGTAGTCGTGATAGGAACCGGTGTCGAATCGGCAATCGGTGACCGGGTAGGCGAGGACCTGCAGCGCGATCGGCGGCCCGCCCGCGTCGCGGGCGCGGGTCGCGACCACGGTCGCAAGATTGCCGCCGGCGCTGTCGCCCAACAGCACGAGCGGCAGGGCAAGTCCGCTTGGCGCCGCGAATTTCGCCGCCGCCCAGTCGACGGCCGCCTGACAGTCGTCAAGACCTGTGGGAAACGGGTGCTCCGGTGCGAGACGGTACTCCACCGACACCACGAGGCATCCGCTGGCATGCGCGAGTTCGCGGGCGAACGGGTCGGATTCCTCCACGCTGCCCAGCACCCAGCCGCCACCGTGTAGGTAGACGATGCAGGCCTTCGGCGCCTCGGTATCGGAATACACGCGAAGGCGCAGGTCAGTCCCGTTGAGAAATTCCACACGATCTTCCACTAGACGCACCTCCCGGCGGGGAGGTGCGCCCATCAGGCTGCGCAGGAGACCCCGAGCATCGGCCGGTCGGCCTTTGTGGATGTCCGCAACCGGCGATTGCGCGATCAGTTCCAAAAATGTGCTTACGTTGGGTTCCAGTTGCATGACGGGGGTCTCGGAATGGGTTGAGCGAGTCGTGTGGATCAGGCCTCGTGCACGGTCTTGCCACCGAGGACGGTGCGCAGCACCGGAATGTCGACAAGACGGGTGGGCTCGACCGTGTGCGGATCCGCGCCGAGCAGTACGCAGTCGGCCAGCATGCCGGGGATGAGCGCCCCCTTGAGATGTTCCTCGAAGGACGCGTAGGCGCCATTGACCGTGCAGACCCGCAGTGCTTCTGCAATCGTGATGCGCTGAGAGGGGCCCCAGACGTGGCCGGCGCGGTCCATTCGGGTCACCATGCTCTGCAGTGCCATCATCGGCTCGTAAGGGCCTGGCGTGAAATCCGAGGCCGGCGCCACCGGGATGCCGGCGTCAATGAAGCTGCGATGCGCGAACATGTGCTCCATTTTCTCCTCGCCGTACTCCGACCACTTCTCGCCATGATAGTAAGCGTAGGTGTAGAAAGGCGCCGGAATGACGCCGAGTGCCTTGATGCGGGCGATGAGGTCCGCATTGACGAGCGAGCAGTGCTCGATCCGCAGGCGGGGATTGGGGCCTTGCCAGCCCTTCAGCCCACGCTCGTACGCATCGAGCACCATCTTGATGGTCACGTCTCCATTGGCATGGATACCGATGCGAAAGCCATGGGCGAGCGCGTCCTGCACCGCCGCATCGATCTGCGCCTGGTCCATCGTCAGGATGCCGAAGTCATCCGGCCGGCCGCGGTAAGGTGTGCTCATGCGCATCGTGCGCTCTGACGCCGAGCCGTCGGCGGCGAACTTGACCGCGCCGATACGGATCATGTCATCGCCAAAGCCCGAGCGCAGGCCGGCCATTTTCATGCCTTGGTAGATCTCGGTGCGTCCACTGGGCATCACGCTGATCCGGTAGCACAGTTCGCCGGCCGCACGGGCGTCCTGGTAGGCGATGAAGTTCTCGCGTTCGGTGAACGCATCCGTGGTGGAGGTGAGTCCGCAGGCGGCCATCTTCTGCGAGACGAGGGCAGCCGACTTGGCACGCGTCGCGCGGTCCTCGACGGGCCACACCCCGACCTTGTCAAAGACCTCGACGGCAAGCTCGGCCACCTTGCCGGTGAGTTCGCCGTTGTCGCGGAAGAACTTGCCGCCGACAGGATCCGGGGTGTCGGGGCGTATGCCCGCGAGTGCGAAGGCTTTCGAATTCACGACGGCCGTGTGTCCGCCGCGATGGCGGACGATGACGGGGTGCTCGCGCACCACCGAATCGATGTCGGCACGGTTCAGCGGCCTTCCTTCGCGGAACTTCGTGTCGTCGTACATGATGCCGATCACCCAGTGGCCCGGAGGCGTCGCCGCGGCCTGGCGGGCGAGGGCGGCCTTGACCTCGGCGATGCTCGGCAGCCCGACATCCACCCCCGTGGCGACGCTCTGCAGCAGGGGATGGCTGTGCGCATCGATGAAGCCCGGCAGGAGGGTCTGGCCGTGGGCGTCGATCATCTTCGTGCGCGCAGACTTGAACTCACCGACGTACGCTCTGCTGCCGACGGCGAGGATGCGGTCCCCTTTCAGGGCAACCGCCTCGGCGTGCGGCTGACCCGCGTCCATGGTGTAGACCGT
>CAXBRZ010000197.1:0-5414 GCA_963978075.1 uncultured bacterium
CCGCTCGATATCCGCGTCTCTGCGATCTCTCGCGCCGGGCAGCAACTGATGTCCGAGGCCGGAGCGTGGTCGTTGCTGGCGCCCCGCCGGCCCTTTGCCTATGAGCGCATGATCGTCTGGGACGCCGAAGCGCCTGTCACGGGACCGCAGACCCTCGAATTCGATGCGGCGGAACTGGGCGAGCCCGATCTTGGCCACATTGTCGAGAACCGCGCCGTCGCTGCCGCACTGCTCGAACGCGCCATGGCGCTTCAGGTGACACTGCTGCGTTCGCCGGTCACCGAACTCAGCCTGCACCGGGACCAAGCCACGGTTCGGCTGGGAGAACGGACGGTGACAGCCTCTCTCGTGATCGCGGCGGATGGCGCGGACTCGGTGATGCGCCACCTTGCAGGGCTCGGCGGAGAGCCGTCGGCTTATCCGCAAACAGCGATCGTGACCCACCTGAAACCCGGTCTGCCGCACGGCGGGGCGGCACGGCAACGTTTCCTTGCAGGCGGCCCTCTGGCGCTACTGCCGTTGGATGATGGCCGGGTGTCGCTCGTGTGGTCCTTGCCGCCGGAGCAGGCACAGCGCCTGATGGCACTTGACGACGCCGCGTTCGCCGCGGCGGTGACGGCGGCCAGTGATTCGGTGCTGGGCGATCTTGAGGTGGCCGCTCCACGCGGTGCGTTCCCGTTGCGACGCTTCAATGCCGCTACCTACGCCGCAACCCGATTTGCACTCATTGGCGACGCTGCACATGCGGTGCATCCGCTCGCCGGCCAGGGCGTCAATCAGGGGTTCCTTGATGTGCTTGCTCTGGCTAAGGCCATCGAGAGCGCTTGGGCGTCCGGTGAGGATCCTGGTGACCCGGGTCCTGTCGGTCGTTATGCACGCGCGCGCCGCGCCGAGAACGCGCTCATGGGGGCCGCGCTGGATGCGATCTATCGGGTGTATACGGACGAGCGGGACTGGGTGCGTAGCAACCGTCGTCGCTTGCTGGGCTGGGCGCAGCGTCTGGGACCGGTCAAGCAGCATCTCGTAACGCGGGCTCTGCTCGGATGAGCGGCGCCGGCGAATCGCCTCTGCCCGGACCCTTGATCTGGACGGTAGCAGGGTCGGCGGTCGCGGTCCTTGGATTCACGCTGCCGCAACTATGGTGGGGTCCGCCGGCCATTCAGGTCGCCTTTGATGTGCCGTTCATTACCGTCGGGCTCGTATCCCTGTTTGCGCAAAGGTCCTTGACGGGGTCCTCACAAGCGGCCCGGCTCAGGGCGGCCCTTTGGATCGCGGCCCTGCTGGCCGCCGCCGTTGGCGTGGCAGCCTACTGGCTGTATGCGTTTGAACGGCCGGAATTGCTCGCGGCGCGACTGGTCCGCGCGGGCGGGGCGGTGTTGCGCAGTGACGTTGCTGCGTCCGGGCTTGATGCGCGTCTGGAGGCCGCTGCCTTGGCGGCTGCACTCCTGCTGGTCGGTTTCGTGATCGGCTCATTCGTCGCGTTTCGGGCACGGGTGGCGTTGCGGCACCGCTCGCGCTGAGGTCAGAGGCGATCGATCTTCGCCGCGCAGATGAAGTCGTTCTCGGAAAGTCCGCCGATGGCATGAGTCGTATAAGTCACATGGCAGTAGTTGTAGCCGATCTCGAGGTCCGGGTGGTGGTCCTCAAGGTTGGCGACATGCGCAACGGCGTTCACAAAGCTCATGCAGCGCAGGAAGTTCACGAACCGATAATTGCGCTTGAGCGAACGCCCTTCGGCATCCAGTTGCCAGTCTGGGTGCAGGGATGCGAGTGCCGCGCGCGCCTGTTCCACCGACATCGCATCAATACCGCCTTCGCAGGGGATGCAGCGACGCTCGGCGTAAGGGGTGCTCATGACGACCTGCGCTTGAAACGTCGTGCGACGTACGCTTCGACGATATCCTGAAATTCCTCAGCAATGTGATCGCCCTTCAGGGTGACCGTCTTTTCGCCATCTTCGTATACCGGGGCAACGGGTCGTTCCCCGGTGCCGGGCAAGCTGATGCCGATATTGGCGTGCTTGCTCTCGCCCGGCCCGTTGACCACGCAGCCCATGACGGCGACGGTCATGGATTCGACGCCCTCATGTTCGGCCCTCCAGGCGGGCATGCGCTCGCGCAGGTGTCGCTGAATCCGTTCGGCCAGTTCCTGGAAATAGGTGCTTGTCGTGCGCCCGCAGCCCGGGCAACTGGTCACGAGCGGGGTAAAGGCGCGCAGCCCCATCGTCTGCAGGAGCTCCTGCGCCACGACCACCTCGCGTGTCCGGTCCCCGCCGGGCTCCGGCGTCAGCGAGATACGGATCGTGTCGCCGATCCCTTCCTGCAGCAGGACCGCCATCGCGGCCGACGAGGCGACGATGCCTTTGGATCCCATGCCCGCTTCGGTGAGGCCCAGGTGCAGCGGATAGTCGCAGCGGGCAGCCAAAGAACGGTAAATCGAGACCAGGTCCTGCACACCGCTCACCTTGGCGGACAGGATGATTTGATCGTGACGTAAGCCAAGTTCCTCCGCGCGGGTCGCACTGGCCAGCGCCGAGACGACGGTCGCTTCGCGGACGACATCCATCACATCAAGAGGGACCGCTTGCCGCGCGTTCTCATCCATCATTCGGGTCACGAGGTCCTGGTCGAGGCTGCCCCAGTTCACCCCGATGCGCACGGGCTTCTGGTAGCGGCAGGCCATCTCGATCATTTCGGCGAACTGGCTGTCGCGCTTGGCACCGCGGCCGACGTTGCCAGGATTGATGCGCAGCTTGGCGAGGGATTCCGCGCAGGCAGGCTCCTCCTTGAGCAGCCGGTGGCCATTGAAATGAAAGTCGCCGACCAGCGGGACCTCGCAGCCGGCGCGGTCGAGCGCCTCGCGGATGCGCGGTACCGCAGCCGCAGCCTCTTTCTCATTCACCGTGACACGGACGATTTCCGAGCCTGCGCGCGCAAGTGCCAACACCTGATCGACCGTCGCCGTGATATCGGCGGTGTCGGTATTGGTCATCGACTGCACGACGATCGGGGCGTCACTGCCGACGCGGACATGGCCGATGGTGGCGGTGACCGTTGGGCGGCGGGGAGTCACTGGCATACGCGGTTTCCTGTGCGAGGCGTGAATTCTAGCCCAACGGAGCGCGTGCGCCGCGGATGGTATCGTGGGCGCAAAAGGGAGAGAGCTCATGGGACCCACGTTGCAGGCGCCGGACCGTTCCTTCATGGATTTCAAGGTGCGCACCGAACCGTCGGCCTGGGAGGCGGGCATCGCCGTCATTGGCATCGGCCACAGCGAGCCTTACGCGCATGACCCGTGCCCGAATGACCAGACCCACGCACCGACGGCCATACGTGCTCAGTCGGACCAGTTCGGTTTCGGCGGCGGGTTGCATTTCGACTTTGAATTCGGCGCGGCCCTGTACGACCTGCTGCCGGCGGCCCGTTTTGACTGCGGGAATCTTGTACGAGGCGCAGAACCCTATGCCCAGTACCGTGCGACGGCCCGCTCGCACCTCGAGCAACTCTGGCGGGGCGGGGCCGCGGTGTTCCTGCTCGGCGGTGACCATGGCGTCAGCATTCCTGCCATCGAGGCGCTGCACGTGTTCGGCGCTCCGGTGCACGTCATACATATAGATGCGCACCTCGACTGGCGCGAGGAGGTCGGGGGGGTCCGGGGTGGCTACTCCAGCCCCTTGTACGTCGCCAGCCGGTGCCCTTGGGTGTCGGGCATGACCCAGATCGGCCTGCGGGGGACGGGGAGCGCGCGCCCGGCCGAGGTCGAAAATGCCCGCCGCTGGGGGTCCAGACTGGTGACTGCCGAAGAATTCAGATCGATCAATTTAAAAGAACTTATCGGCAATATTGCAGAAGATCAGCTCATTTATATCACCATTGATGCGGATGGACTGGATCCTTCGGTGATGCCGGCGGTGATGGGACCGGCGCCCGGCGGTGTGTTGTATCGGGACGTGGCAAACCTCATTCAGGCCTTGGGGCGGCGAGGCCGCGTGGTGGGACTCGACTTCGTTGAGCTGGCGCCTTCCTTTGATTACGCCAACGGACTTTCCGCCATCACGGCGGGCCGCCTCGTCCTGCATGGGATGGTGGCGGCAAGCCGCGCACTCGGCGCGCGCGCCTAAGCGTTGCTCTGGCGCAACATTGGGGTTATTCCCGCAAGACTGGCCGGGGCATTCCGTCGCATAATTGACATCGTGGCGCGGGGGGCGTCTGATGCCCCGTTGCGCTTGTTGCATTGCTGCCGTGAGGCGGTCAGGGGAGTTCGTTGACCCAGCCGGAGCCCGTCGGGACGCTTGATGTCGCGCTTAACCACGCGACGCGTCTCTTGAACACAGATCCGCAGATGGCGGCCGAACAGGCAGCCGAAATTCTTGCGGCGGTGCCGGGGCACCCGCACGCGCGCCTGTTGCTGGGCGTGGCACGACGACTGCTGGGCGACCTCGACGGTGCGCTCGAGGTGTTGGAGCCGCTCGCCAAGGAACAGATTCGTTCCGCTGCCTCCCAGATCGAATTGGGCATCGTTCTGGGCCAGAAGGATCGCACTGCGGATGCGATCGGCGCGTTGCGACGTGGTGTGCAGCTGGCGCCGGAACGCCCTGACGCGTGGCGCCAACTGGCCGATCACCTGGACGCAGCGGGACAGAACACGGAGGCGGACCAGGCGCGGGCGCGTTTTCTCAAGGCAGCCAATCGGGATCCGCGTCTGATGGCGGCAGCGAACGCCCTGGTGTCCAACGAGTTGCCGACGGCGGAGTCCCTGCTGCGCGACCATCTCAGGGAATGTCCGACCGATGTGGCCGCGCTGCGGATGCTGGCGGAAGTGGGCGCCCGCCTGCGCCGCTACGCCGAGGCCCAGACCTTGCTTGAGCGGTGCCTCGAGTTGGCACCGAGTTTCCATGCAGCACGCCATAACTATGCGATGGTGCTGTATCGGCAGGCCAAGTCGGAGCTTGCCCTCGCCGAAGTGGAGCGGCTTCTTGCGCTCGAACCGCGCAACCCCAGTTACCGCAATCTCAAAGCGGCGGTGCTGGCCAATCTCGGGGACTATACGCAGTCGCTTGAGTCCTACGAGGCGATCCTGCGCGAATATCCCGAGCAGCCCAAAATCTGGATGAGCTACGGGCACGCGCTCAAGACCGCGCGACGCCAGACTGAGGCGATTCATGCCTACCGGCAGGCCATTTCCCTGCGACCGGAACTCGGCGAGGCATACTGGAGCCTCGCCAACCTCAAGACATTCCGCTTCGAGGCGGAGGACGTGGCCGCGATGCGCGCCGGCCTCACGCTCTCGGGGCTCGAGGATGAGGACCGGCTGCATTTCGAATATGCGCTTGGCAAGGCCTACGAGGACGCTCAGGAGTACGAAACCTCCATGGCGCACTACGGCCGCGGAGCCGAGATCCGTCGTCGCTTGGT
>CAXBRZ010000198.1:0-5413 GCA_963978075.1 uncultured bacterium
GCATCCTGTGGGTGCTCAAGACGGGCGCTCGCTGGCGGGATTTACCGCCGGATTTTGGCGTCAGTCCGGCTACCTGCTGGCGCCGGCTGCGGCTCTGGGAGGAACAAGACGTTTGGCTCAACGTCTGGCGCCGCTTTCTGGCCGAACTCGACCAGCGCGGCCAACTCGACTGGAGCGAGAGCTTTATTGACGGGAGTTTTGCTCCCGCCAAAAAGGGGGCGACGGCGTCGGCAAAACCAAGCGCGGCAAGGGTACGAAGTGGATGTTGGTGGTCGACGGTCAAGGTATTCCTCTGGGAAACCACCTGGACTCGGCCTCGCCCGCCGAAGTGAAGCTGGTCGAGCGGACGCTGGCGCAAGTGCACGGGCTGCGGCAACGCCACCGCCGCCTCGCCGCCGAGGCACAACTCCAGTTCCGCCAGCGCGCTGCGCAGCGCCGAAAATGCAAGGTTTCTTTTTGCAATCTGCCCGCCAGCCTGGCGAGCCTCGCCGATCTTTACGGAGTCACCGACCTGATTCCCGCCGGCGCGTGAAGCGTTACCGCGCGTTGTCCGCGCCGCCCGCGCGACGCGCGAGGTTCCGCTTGAACAATTTTTCCGGTCTATCGCTGTTTCAATGACTCCCGCCATTCAGGTTGATCAGGTCGTCAAACGCTACGGCGATCGTGAAGTGCTGCATGGCATCGATCTGGACATCACGCCGGGTGAGTTTGTTGTCATCGTCGGCCGAAGCGGATGCGGCAAGAGCACGCTGCTGCGGCTGATTGCCGGGCTGGAAAGCATTGACGATGGCCACCTGCGCCGCGACGGCGACACCGAAGACGGCCTGCTCGACGATGCCCGCGTGATGTTTCAGGACGCACGCCTGCTGCCGTGGAAGAAGGTGCTCGATAACGTCGCGCTCGGCCTTCCAAAAACGCAGCGTGCACAGGCCGCCGAGGTGCTCGCGCAAGTGGGCCTGGCCGAGCGGGCAGGTGAGTGGCCGGCGCGTCTGTCGGGCGGGCAGCGGCAGCGTGTTGCACTGGCGCGGGCACTGGTCAAGCGGCCCAAACTTCTGCTGCTGGACGAGCCTCTGGGTGCGCTGGACAAAAAACTGCGAGAGCAGACGCAGTTTGAATTGGTGAATCTCCAGGAGAAGCTGGGGGTCACTTTCATCATTGTGACCCACGATCAGGAAGAGGCGATGACGCTCGCATCGCGTATCGGTGTCATGAAGTCCGGAAAAATCCTCCAGGTGGGGTCGCCGACGGATATCTATGAGTTTCCGAATTCGCGGTATGTAGCCGACTTCATCGGTTCAGTGAATCTTTTTGACGGGCAACTGGTGGTGGATGAGCCGGACCACTGTCGTATCCGTTGCGAGCGGCTGGGTATCGACGTGTTTGTCGATCATGGCGTGAGCGCGGCGCCTGATGCTGCCGTGACGGTTGCTTTGAGGCCTGAGAAAATCCGTCTGGTACGCGAGCGGCCCGAGCAGCGGGACAATGTGGTGAGGGGAATCGTGACGGGCGTCGCCTACCTTGGGGACTCGACCCGTTTCCTGCTGCAATTACCCAATGGCACGCGGCTGCAGGTGACCCGGCCCAATACAGACCGACGGGACGAGAGATATTCGTACGACGATGAGGTCTGGGCGTTTTGGGAGCCGGGATCGCCGGTGGTGGTGTCGCGGTGAACCGGGCTTCTGGCAGCCGGCTGTGGAGCGAGGTGAGAGCCTGGTTCGGCCGAAGGAGTGTGATCGGAATCCCGTATGCATGGTTGTTGATTTTCTTTCTTGTCCCGTTTCTGATCGTCCTCAAGATTTCGTTCTCGAACGTGGTATTGGCGATGCCACCGGTCGAGCCTTTGCTCACCTGGGGGCACGATCAGGTGCTCAGTATCCGCATCAGCCTGTCCAACTACGCCTTCGTGCTGCAGGACCGGCTCTATATGGCTGCCTTTGCCAATTCCCTCAAGGTGGCGGCGATTTCAACGGGTATCGCGCTGGTGATCGGATATCCCATGGCTTACGGAATTGCGCGCGCCGGCGGTGCATGGCGAAACATCCTATTTCTGCTGGTTTCCCTGCCGTTTTTCACGTCATTCCTCCTTCGCGTCTATGCGTGGATAGGTCTTCTAGGTCGGGGGGGACCCGTCAACGCAGTGTTGCTCCATCTGGGCATCGTGAAGGAACCCATCCAGTTGCTGCAGACGGATTTCGCGGTATACCTCGGCATGGTGTATTCCTACCTGCCGTTCATGGTGTTGCCGCTTTATTCCGCGATCGAGAAACTGGATCTGACGTTGTTGGAGGCGGCCGCCGATCTGGGCTGCCGGCCGATGCGGTCTTTTTTCGCCATCACGCTCCCGCTGACACGTGAGGGCATTCTTGCCGGTTGCCTTCTGGTGTTCATTCCCGCCGTGGGCGAATACGTGATCCCGGCGCTGCTGGGCGGGCCCGATACGCTCATGATCGGTCGGGTGGTATGGGACGAGTTTTTTGCCAACCGTGACTGGCCGGCGGCGAGCGCCCTTGCGGTCATTCTTCTTCTGATCCTTTCAGTCTTTGTGCTTCTGTTGAGGCGTGTTCAGTCGCAGGGGGAGGAGGCGGCATGAACTCGCGTCGTTCGCCACTGGTCGTAGCGATGCTCATTTTTGGGTTCGCCTTCCTCTACCTGCCGATACTTTCGATGGTCATCTACTCGTTCAACGCCTCAAGGTTGGTGACCGTCTGGGACTCAGTGCATTCGCCGACCCTCGCCTGGTATGTCGAACTCTTCGGCAATGAGGAGATTCTTGAAGCGGCGCGCCTCAGTCTGCGAGTCGCTGCGGTCAGTGCGACCGGAGCCGTGATGCTCGCAACGCTGGCCGCGTTCGCTCTTGTGCGCTATCGCCGCTTCCGCGGACGTTCCCTTTTCGGGTTGCTGACGACAGCTCCCATGGTCTTGCCGGAAGTGATCACGGGGCTGTCCTTGCTGCTGCTCTTCGTGTCGTTGTCCCAATGGATCGGTTGGCCAGCCGCCCGGGGAGCCTCGACCATCACGATAGCGCACGTCACCTTCTGCCTCGCCTACGCGGTTGTCGTCATCGAGGCCCGGCTCTTGACCGTAGACCGGTCGCTTGAGGAGGCGGCGATGGATCTGGGAGCCCGACCCTGGAAGGTCTTCCTGGTCATTACATTGCCGCTCATACTCCCGGCAATTGCTTCGGCCTGGTTGCTGTCATTCATTCTGAGCTGGGACGACATCGTCATCACGAGCTTCGTGTCGGGTCCCGGTTCGACGACCTTGCCGCAACTGGTCTTTTCCAAGGTCCGGCTCGGTGTCAGCCCGGACATCAACGCCCTTGCGACCCTGCTCGTGGGGCTCGTTTCCGTCTGTGTTGCCGCAGCCGGGGCGGTTATGATGCGGTCTGAGCGTCGCCGGTTGCGCGACATGCAGTTAGCGATGGGAGTGCACTGAGTCATGGAACTGGTTTTAGGCCTTGATCTGGGCGGATCGTCAATCAAGGCAGGAGCGGTGGATCCGGCCACTGGACAGGTCGTCGGGCCACTGGATTCCATTCCGACCCCGGCGGGAGCGACGGTCGAGGCGACAGAGGCGGCCCTGAAGGAACTGATCGGGCGCTTCCCGCAGTGTCAGGGGCCGGTCGGTCTGGCCTTTCCGTCGGTCGTGGTTCGGGGGGTGACCTACAGCGCGGCCAACATCGACAAGGGTTGGATCGGCTGTGACGCTGCCGCGGTGCTGCGTGCGGCTTCCGGTGGGCGACCGAGTTTTGTGGTGAATGACGCGGATGCCGCCGGGGTCGCCGAGATGCAGATCGGGGCCGGACGGGGCGAACACGGGGTGGTCATGATGATCACCTTCGGTACCGGTATCGGGACCGCCCTGTTCATCGACGGCAAGTTGTGGCCGAACACGGAACTCGGCCACATGGAAATCGACGGGATGGAGGCCGAGCACTACGCCAGTGCCAGGGTCCGTACTGTCGAGAAACTCGACTGGCCGGCCTGGTGCGAGCGGGTCAACAAAGTACTGGATCGCTACCACCTGCTGCTCTGGCCGGATCTTTTTATCGTAGGCGGAGGCGTGAGCGAGCGCTTTGAAGAGTATGGAGCGCTGCTGCATTCGAAGGCTCGCATCGTGCCGGCGGGTCTGCGTCAGGCCGCCGGCGTCGTCGGGGCTGCACTCTACGCACATAAGCACGCGGCCCGCTGACGGATGGCCGTGCCGGTTCCGGTCAGCCGCCTGCCGCGGGTGGGGACAACGATTTTCACGGTGATGTCGCGCCTTGCCGCAGACCTCGGTGCCATCAACACCGGCCAAGGGGTGCCTGACTTTGATCCGCCGCCGCGGCTGTGCGACCTCGTCACGGACCATCTGAGGGCCGGACATAACCAGTACGCGCCGATGGCCGGCACCCCGGAATTGCGGGAGGCCATCGCCGCGAAGCTGCTGAGGCGATATGGCAGGTACGCCGATGCCCAGACCGACATCACTGTGACGGCTGGAGGGACCGAGGCGCTGTGCTCGAGTATCCAGTCGCTTGTGGGCTCTGGCGATGAAGTCATCCTGTTTGACCCGGCCTACGACAGTTACGAACCGGTTGTCGAGCTTTGCGGCGCCACGGCACGGCGACTGCCACTGCTTCGGCCGGAGTTCTCCATCGATTGGGATCGACTGGCCGATACGTTGAATTCGCGGACACGGCTAGTGATCCTGAATGTCCCCCACAATCCCAGTGGCGCTCTGCTCTCACGTGCCGATTTGGACCGCCTCGCCGATTTGCTGCGGCCGACAGGCGCCTTCGTCCTCGCCGATGAAGTGTACGAACACATGGTTTTCGATGGCCGGGAATTCCACAGTCTCAACAGCCATGAGGAACTGGCCGCGCGCTCGATCGTCGTGTCCTCCTTTGGCAAGACCTATCACGCGACCGGCTGGAAGATCGGCTATTGCGTGGCCCCTGAGGCGCTGTCGGTCGAGGTCCGCAAGGTGCATCAGTTCAATACTTTTGCGGTGGCGACGCCGCTGCAGCGGGCGATAGCGGATTTCATGGCGGAGTGCCCCCAATGGGAGCTTGATCTGGCGCGGTTCTACCAGGCCAAGCGCGACCTGCTCTTGAGCTTGTTGCGTTCCACCCGTTTGCGTTTCTCTCCGACGGCATCGACGTATTTCCAGCTGGTCGACTATTCCGAGGTCTCCGACCTGCCGGACGACGCTTTTTCAATGTGGTTGATCCGCGAGCACGGCGTTGCGACCATTCCGGTCTCACCGTTCTGCGCAGCGGGAACCTCGCCGCATCGGCAGGTGCGGTTATGTTTTGCGAAACAGGATCCCACGCTCCGGGCCGCCGTCGAGCGGCTGGCCATGCTCTAATGGCCTTTGAGCATCTAAGGCAGGAATTCCCATGAAGCCCAGTACCTTTGCCAACCAT
>CAXBRZ010000199.1:0-5410 GCA_963978075.1 uncultured bacterium
GCCTGTCCAAGTACAGCCTCCACAATCTCGCCTCTTTCTAGCTGTCCAATGACACCCTGACCTTGTCCTGTGGCAACGGAGTGAGCACCGGCCGTGGCTCAACGAGCGCGATGCGCAGGCCCTTAGGCCCGCAGCGTGCGGCCAATATCGCGGCGAGACCCGCACCGACCATTCCCCCACCGCCGATCAGCACATCGAAGTCGTGTCGGCTCATCCGGCCACTCCCGGACGCAGCAACGGCAGGCCGCGCGACAGACGTGGCAATTTTCCGGCAAAGCCGAGCGACAGTTTCGACATCGCGGATTTCGCCGTCGGGCTCAAGTCAAACAGGACAAGGCCCAACCCCCGTGCAATCCTGACCGGCCCGATCCGGCTGCCGAACAACTTCACAAGACCGTCGGTGAAGCCGATGATCGCGTCGCGGTCGGCCCTACGCCATTCGGCAAAGCGGGCCAGCGTATCGGGGGCTCCCGGGTCATCCTGACGCGCATCGGCAAGCACTTCGGCGAGGGTCACCGCATCGCGCAGTCCGAGATTGAGGCCCTGGCCTGCAATCGGATGCATGCCCTGGGCAGCGGCACCGATAATGGCGGTCCGCTGCGCCTCAGAGGACTCGGCCTTCACCAGCGCCAGCGGATAGGCATGGCGCGCACTCACCGAACGCAACCGGCCTAGACGCCAACCGAAAGCCGACTGAAACTCGGCGAGAAAATCCGTGTCATCGAGCGTCATGACCCGGGCCGCCTCATGAGGCTCCAGCGTCCAGATGAGACCCACCCTGCCGTCCGCAATCGGCAAGGCTGCGATAGGCCCCTGATCCGTAAAGCGCTCGAAAGCCACATTCTCCGGGGACCTTCCAGGCGTTGCCTGCGCGATCACGGCGACCTGACCGTAGTCCGAACGTGTCACGGCCACACCCGCTGCGGCGCGCACGCGGGATTCAACTCCGTCCGCAGCCACTGCGAGCCGTGCCCGGACCCGGGCACCGGCTGCCAGTTCGATCGCTACGGCATCCGGTTCAATACTGGAGCGCACGACGTGGGCGGGGGCCAGCAGTCGCAGTTCTCCCGCGTGCCGCAAGCGTCGCCAAAGTGCGCGCCCGATCACGCGGTTTTCGACGACATACCCCAGCGCGGCGATACCTTCCTCGGCGGCATCGATGACGGCCGAGCCAAACCGACCCCGTTCTGAAATGTGTATCTGGCGGATGGAGGTCGCCTCGCGCGCAATCTCGTCCCAAACACCGAGGCCTTCAAAAATGCGTCTCGAACCGTTGGATAGGGCGGTGGTCCGGGTATCGAAGCTGGGCTGCGATTCGTCTTCGGGCAATATCGCCTCGATCAGCGTCACCGCAAGACCCAGCCCTGTCAGCGCCAACGCAAGACTTGCGCCGACCAGTCCACCGCCAACGATGGCGACATCGCAATCGGCGGCAGTGCTGGCGTCGGTCATGATCAGTCGCCTCAGTGACGGGCGGCCATCAGCCGCTCGATGTCGTCCGGATCTTTGACGAGATCACCGGTCAGGACATCAGGGATTCCCCGGGTCACCGCCACATCATCCTCGATCCGGATACCGATTCCGCGGAACTCCTTGGGAGCGGTTCGGCAACCCGGACGGACGTAAAGGCCCGGTTCAACCGTGAGGACCATGCCGGGCTCCAGCACCCGCCATTCGTCACCCACCTTGTAGTCACCCACGTCGTGGACGTCGAGACCGAGCCAGTGGCCGGTCCGGTGCATGAACCACTCCCGGTAGGCCCCTTCCTTGACCAGGCGGCCTACCTTGCCCTTCAGGAAACCAAGATCCACCAGACCCTCGGTAATGACCCGCACTGCGGCATCGTGGGGATCATTCCAGTGGTTGCCCGGTCGACATTGCTCGATCGCGGCGGCCTGCGCCGCGAGCACAACTTCGTACAACGCCCGCTGAGGTGCGCTGAATTGCCCATTGACCGGAAAAGTACGGGTGATATCCGAGGCGTAGCAGTCCAGTTCGCATCCTGCATCAATGAGGACGAGATCCCCATCACGCAGCGGTTCGGCATTTTCGCGATAGTGCAGGATGCATGCATTGGCGCCACCCCCGACGATGGGCTCGTATGCGGAAACGCCCTGATGGCGGTGAAATTCATGAACGATTTCGGCAGCCAGCTGGTACTCGGTGACTCCGGGCGCGGCAAGGCGCATGGCCCGCTCGTGCGCCGTGACGGAGACCGCGGCCGCCCGGCGCATCGCGCTGATCTCATCCCGGCTCTTGTAAAGGCGCATGTCGTGCAGCAGGTGGTCCAGGGCCACGAACTCCTGTGGGGTGTGCAAGCCCTGCTTGGCCTGGGCTCGCAGCCCATTGACCCAGCCGATCACGCGCTGGTCGAATTCCGGGTGCAGTCCCATGGTGTAGTACACGCGTGACCGGCTCTCCAGCAAGCCGGGGAGAATTTCGTCGATGTCGGCAATGGGGAAGGCGTCGTCGGCTCCGAAGCGGGCCACGGCACCTTCCGGACCGGCGCGCTTGCCATCCCACATTTCCCGGGTCGCATCCCGCTCCCGCACGAAGAGGATCACCTCGGCCTCTTCGCGGTGCGGCAACAAGACGGCGACCGCCTCAGGCTCGGGAAAACCTGTCAGAAAGTGGAAATCGCTGTCCTGCCGATAAGGATATTCGGTATCGGCGTTGCGTTTGCGTACCGGCGCCGCCGGCAGGATGGCGATGGCATCACGCCCCATCATCCGCATCAGTTGCCGGCGTCGCCGGGCAAACTCAGCCATCTTCATTCGCAGGCTCCAGAGAGTCCGACGGTGCAACAAGTTCCTCATGCACCAGTTGGGTGCCAGCACGCAGATACTCGACCAGTTCGACGTAGGAGGCTTCGCTATCCTCCGGTGAATCTTCTTCCCCGACCGCCGCACGGGCAATCTCACCGAAATCAGCGACGATCTCCCGCACCGTGTCGGGCCATCCCTCCGTCGGAACCGGCACGGACCCAAGGCCCGCAAGAAACCCGGTGCACCATTCGGCCAAGGCGGCCGTCCGCACCTCCAGCGTCTCCTCGTCCTCTGGCAGAAGGGGGGAGAACTCCATTTCAACTCCCGCCAACTGCGCCACCGTTTCCCGGCACAGGGCGGTCAGGACCTCCCGCAAATGCAGTGCAGGTTCGTGCTGTTCGGCACTCGCCAACAGGTCATCCGTCCAGCGGTCGGCCTGGAAGGCCGCAGAGGCAGCGCAGGTTCCGCAGAGCGCCCCGTGGGTCTCGGCAGCGCTGATCCCCGCACCCGCGGCTGCCAGCGCGGCATCGAGTTCGTCATAGGTCACTGTTTGCATCCCCGGATTCTACCGCGTTGACCCACCTTGGAGCCGCGCCTATAGTGCGTCCATGGCCGAAATAACTCCGCAAGCCGCTGCCGACACCGAACTCAAGAGGCTCGAGAAGGCCCTGGCCGAGCTGATCCAGACGGTGGACCGCCTGAAGGATGAAAACCGTTCGCTCAAGTCGCGGCAGGAAGCCCTCTCTGCCGAAAGGGCCGCGCTGGTGCAGAAAAATGAACAGGTGCGCGCCCGGGTCGAGGCCATGATCGGCCGTCTGAAGTCGATGGAGCACGGGGCATGAGTGATGCTCCGGTCTCACGCGTTTCGGTCCGGATCCTGGAAAAGGAATACCAGTTCGCCTGTGCGCCGGACGAGAGGGCAGCGCTGCTCGATTCGGCCGAGTATCTCAATGTCGAGATGCGGAAAATCCGTGATACGGGCAAGGTGATCGGCCTTGATCGGATCGCCGTGATGGCCGCGCTCAACATGGCCAACGAGCTCCTCAAGGCGCGCGCCCGGGACGCCTCCCTCGGTACGGAAGTGGTGCAGAAGCTGCGCCAGATGCGCGAACAGGCGGACGCTGCTCTCACCCGGAGCCAGCAGCTCGACCCCTGATGGCCGATTGCGGCCTGGTTCTCGCGCCGCACATTACTTTCGAGCGCCCTGATCGGTTAGGCTTCGCATCGGCGCCGCCTGCGGTGTTCGACATGGGTCAAGACCTCCCGGCCCTAATTGCGTTACCCCGGGGCAAGTGCTTGCAAGGCCATTGAGCATGTCCGCCTCGTTGCGGAAAGCCTTAAGCCTCGCAGTACGCCCCACTTGTTGCTCCGGTCCGGGAGCAACGATTCGTGACGGCACAGGCGGACGGCGCCACCTCTTTTCCTGATTGACCACCCGACCACCGGCTGGCGGGCCCAACGCGCAGGAGCGGAAGATGAATTACTGGCTGATGAAGAGCGAGCCGTCTGTTTTCAGCATCGATGACCTCTATAAGGCACCGAAGCGGCGCTCCGCCTGGGACGGAGTCCGCAACTACCAGGTCCGCAACATGATGCGGGACGAAATGAAGGTGGATGACCTGGCCTTCTTCTATCACTCAAGCTGCGAAGAGCCTGGAATTTACGGGGTTATGCGCATCGCAAAGCCTGCGTACCCGGACGCGACCGCCCTTGATCCCTCGCACCACCACTACGATCCAAAGAGCAAGGCCGACAACCCGACGTGGCTTATGGTCGACGTGGAATTCGTCGAGCGCTTCGAGCGCCCCGTAACGCTCGACCGCTTGCGCGCGAATGCCGACAGGCTTGCGGATCTGCTCATTCTGAAGCGCGGCAATCGACTGTCGATCACTCCAATCTCGGCCACACAGTGGCGCACGATCAATGGACTCAAGCACAAGTGAACGCGCGCGAAGCGGGCACGGCTTAGCACAAGAAAAAGACAGTTGCTTGTAATTTGACTTTTTGTGTATATACTTCACTCCCGGACTAACCCTTAATTGGAGAACTACTATGGCGACCAAGAAGAAAGCTGCGAAGAAGAAGGCGACCAAGAAGAAGGCTGCTAAGAAGAAGTAAGCCTCTTGAAGTTGCCGGGGATGAAGGTCTCGACCCAACTCCCCTGACACTTCGCCGACTGTGCCCGCGTAAGCGGGCACAGTCTTTTTTATGCCCCGCAAATCTTCGTCGCAGGCGAAGGATGCATTTCGGCTCGGTAATTACAGGGGTTTCGTCGATGAACAGCGATGAGATGAAGCGACAGGTAGCAGAAGCGGCCCTGGCCTATGTCCCTCACGGCTGTGTACTTGGCGTCGGCACTGGATCGACCGTCAACCACTTCATCGCCGCGCTGGCAGAGCGCAAGGTCGAACTTGCCGGTGTGGTTTCCAGCTCCGAGGCCAGCACCCGCCTGCTGAAGGCCGCCGGTTACGAGGTTCTCGACCTCAACTCGACCGGCGATCTTGAGGTGTATGTCGACGGCGCCGACGAATCCAACCGACAACTCCACCTCATCAAGGGCGGCGGCGCCGCCCTGACAGATCGGAAGAGCGTCGTGTAGGGAAAGAGTGTAGATCTCGGTGGTCGCCGTATCATTAAAAAAAAAA
>CAXBRZ010000200.1:0-5368 GCA_963978075.1 uncultured bacterium
AGCTTCCTAACCATTATAAGCTTCGTCTATAATATTTATGATGCCTTGATAGCCTGATTGAAGTAGAATAACTTTGAGGCCCATTATGTTGTAAGGTTCATCGTCAACGATCAGGATTTTTGCCATGCGAATTCTCCAATATAGGTGGGGATACCCAATCATACAATTAAAGTGCGAAGGATGGCAAGGTTGATATTAAAAATGAGAGATGGTTGTAACCGCAGGTTTTAGTCACAACGTGTAAGGATAACTCTGAATCTATTATCCTGCCATCAACATATCCACGGCGTTTGCCAATTCTCGCAAGTTGCCAACTTTCAAGACGTTGTTGCACAGCGGCGCGTATTTGGGCATGTCGCTGTCGCCGTTCAACGCGTGGGTCGTGCTCAAGGGCATGGAGACGCTGTCGGTGCGCATGAAGGCGCAGACCGCCGGTGCCGGCGTGCTGGCCGCCTGGCTGGAATCGCATCCCGCGATCGAGCGCGTCTACTACCCGGGCCTGAAGTCGCATCCGCAGCATGAGCTCGCGATGCGCCAGCAAGGCGGGCAGGGCGGGGCGGTCGTGTCCTTCATCGTGAAGAGCCAGGCCGACGACCAGGGCCGCGCGGCGGCCTTCCACGTGATCGACCAGACACGCATCTGCTCCATCACCGCCAACCTGGGCGACACCAAGACCACCATCACCCATCCGGCGAGCACCTCGCACGGGCGGCTCACCGAGCCGCAGCGTCAGGCCGCCGGCATCACGCAGGGGCTGATCCGCGTCGCGGTCGGCCTCGAAGACATCGAAGACATCAAGGCCGATCTGGCCCGCGGTTTGAACTCGCTATGACCTCTCCCATCCGCACCCGCATCGCCCCCTCGCAACCGGCACCGATGCCGTAGAGGAGGTCGTCTGCGGTTCGCAGGTCGTACTCGACGACCTTCGGCAGGCCGCCGTTGAGGACTGATTCCGCGTGTTCGATGAGGTCGCGCTCGAAACAACCTCCCGACAGGAGGCCCGTCATCCGGCCGCTGGACTCGATCAGCATCCGTGCCCCGGACTTGCGATAGGTCGAACCCTCCGTGGCCACGATCGTGGCGAGGACGGCGGTGTCGCCCAGATCGCGAAGACGGCTGACCAGGAGTTCGAGGCTCGTATCGAGGCGGGGTCGGGACATATACGGATCGTAACATCCGTCGGAAGCGATGGTGCGTTGCGGTAAGATGGAGGGATTCTCCGCTGTCCCCGCGTAGGCGGGAGGTTCTTTTCATGTCCGCGTCCACCCCTGTTGCGTGCGAAGTTGTGATTGTCGGTGCGGGCCCGTGTGGGCTGTTCCAGGTTTTCGAACTCGGACTCCTCGGCATCAAGGCGCATCTGGTGGATTCGCTCAAGGCGCCGGGTGGCCAGTGCACCGAGCTGTATCCCGACAAGCCCATCTACGACATTCCGGCACTGCCGGTGTGTGGCGCGCAGGAACTCGTGGACCGGCTCATCCAGCAGATCAAGCCCTTCGGAGCCGAGTGGCATCTGGGAGAGGAAGTCGCGGGTCTTGAGCGTCAGCCGGATGGGCGTCGCTTTACCGTCACCACATCCGCCGGAACCGTCTTCGATGCCGGCGCTGTCATCATTGCCGGCGGTGTGGGTTCATTCCAGCCCCGCCGCCTCGTGGTGCCGGGCGCCGATGCCCTGGAGGGCCGCCAGGTCCACTACCGGGTCCGTGATGCCCAGCAGTACCACGGTCAGCACCTGCTGATTCTGGGGGGCGGCGATTCGGCGCTCGACTGGGCGCTCGATTTTGCCGGCAAGGCGGCCTCTGTGACGCTCGTGCACCGTCGCGCCGAGTTTCGTGCGGCCCCCTCATCGGTGTCGCGCATGCGCGAACTGGAAGCGGCCGGCCAACTGGCCTTCCACGAGGGCATCGTCGATGCGCTGGAGGTCGAGGGCGAGGTTCTCAAGGCGGTGCGGGTGAAGAGGGCGGACGGTACGCCGGTGACGCTCGCCTGTGACCATGCTTTCGCCTTCTTCGGCCTGCATCCGAAGCTCGGGCCCATCGCGGAGTGGGGTCTTGAGCTCGAGAAGAAGGCGCTCAAGGTCGATACCGAAAAATTCCAGACCAGCGAGCCGGGCATCTTCGCGGTCGGCGACATCAATACCTATCCGGGGAAGAAGAAGCTCATCCTGTCAGGGTTTCATGAGGCAGCGCTCGCAGCCTTCGGCGTACAGGCTTGGCTGTATCCGGAGAAGAAGCAGTTCCTGCAGTACACCACCACGAGTCCGGCCATGCAGAAGCGCCTCGGCGTCGCAGGCTGAACGGTCATGGACGTACGGCTTGCGGATCTGATGAAAGTCCTGCAGCTCGAGTCGCTGGAGGTCAACCTCTTTCGTGGCGAGAGCAGGGACATCGGCAGCCCGCAGGTGTTCGGCGGCCAGGTGCTGGGACAGGCGCTGGTCGCGGCGTACCGGACGCTGGACACAGGGCGTGGTGATTGCCATTCCCTGCATGCGTACTTCCTTCGCCGCGGCGATTTCAATGCCCCCATCGTGTATCAGGTTGACCGTAGTCGGGACGGGCACAGTTTTTCCACGCGCAACGTGACGGCAATCCAGCACGGCCAGCAGATCTTCCGGCTGGCAGCGTCCTTCCAGATTCCCGAGGAAGGCCTTGAACATGCGGCATCGATGCCCGATGTGCCTTCGCCGGAAGACCTCAAGCCCTATTGGGCAGAATCCGACGACCGCATCACCCGGATGCCGGAATCGGTGCGTCGATTCCTGGCGCACAGTCGCCCGTTCGAGTTCAGGCCGGTGCAATGGCCGGAATTCGCAGGTCCCAAACCATCGGCGCCGCTCAAGCAGGTGTGGTTTCGGGCGGTCGATCACGTGCCGAGCGACGAGATTTGGATGCATCGCTGCCTTTTGGCGTATGTGTCTGATTACAACCTGTTCGATGTGGCGCTGCGGCCGCACGGCATTCCGCTCGCCCGGCTGCAACTGGCGAGCATCGACCACGCGATGTGGTTCCACCGTCCGGCCCGGGCCGATGAGTGGCTGCTGTATTCGGTTGACAGTCCGAGTGCCTCCGGTGCGCGTGGATTTTCCCGCGGATCCATTTACACGCGTGAAGGACTGCTGGTCGCCAGTACCGCCCAGGAAGGGCTGATGCGGCTTCGCTCCTGAGGAGCGTGGGTTACTTCAGGCCGAGTTTCAGGCGCACACTGTTGCCGCTGGTTTCCGCGCGGCTGTCTCGCACCAGAAAGACTCTTTCCGCACTGACACCGGTTCCGTCGATGAGCGCCGCCTGAATCGATTCGGCGCGGGCGGATCCCAGTTGCTCAAGATCATCCGCGGTCGCGACGACTCGGCTCCGAACCATCGCCTCAAGGACAGGCATTTCCGTCTCTGCGGGCGGGGCTTCGGTGCCGAGCAAGGAGCGCAGCACGCGGCGCCGCTCGTCGGGAGTCTCTTGCAGCCGTTGCAGCAGCGATTCGTCCGCAGCATCGCCGAACTGTTCGCGGGCGCGGGAGAGAAGCAACTGCCTGTAACGCGACTCGGCCAACGCCCCGGCATCCGTGGATGCCGTTGTGATCGGAATTTCGATACTGATTCCCGGCCGCGCCGTCATCGCCTTGGCAAGGGTCGCAAGGTGCTCCCGCGCGACGCCATCAAGGTCGGTGGATCCTGCTGCAAATTCCACCCAGGAAATCTCTTCCCCGGAACCGAACAGCGACCCCAGCAACGCGAATGGCGAGGCAGCCACCTTGCGGAACAAATTGCCGACGACTTTCCAGGCCATCTGCCCCAGATGGAAGTTCGGGTCCTTGAGACTGCCGGTGAGCGGCACGTCAAGATCGATGTTCCCGTCACGGTCCTTCAGCAAGGCGACGAGGAGTCCGAGGGGCACACCGAACCCGGGCTGTCCCTCGACGCGCTCGCCGAGTTCAAACTGGCGCAGGCGAACACGATGCGATGCGTCGACGTGATGATCGGCAATCCGATAGGTCAGATCTGCGGTCGCCTTGCCCTTGCGTATGCGATAGCCGGCAAAACGTCCGGAGTAGGGTGACAGGCCCGTCAGTTCAAGGTTCTCAAAGTGCATGCGCACGTCTGCCGCGATCGGATCACTGACGAGGTTGGCGTCTCCCTCGATCGAAACCGGAGCATAACGGTCGACACGGCCCTTGAAGGCCAGATGGGCACGCGTCGCCGGGTCCGAGGACACGCCATCGATATGGCCCTCAAGATCGCCGATGGTGGCATCGAAGGCGGGTGACTGAGACTCGTC
Organism: uncultured bacterium; assembly: GCA_963978075.1. Lineage (GTDB taxonomy): Bacteria > Pseudomonadota > Gammaproteobacteria > Steroidobacterales > Steroidobacteraceae > CAIKZZ01. The sequence goes on from CAXBRZ010000200.1 coordinate 4,266, forward strand.
AGAGAAATACACCCGTCCCTGGCGCACTTCGGTGGAATCGATCGCCAGATGCAGCGCAGGATCCGAGACGGTGGGAGTTCGATCAGGCATCAGGCTCGTGACATTGACGTGTCCGTCGCGCGCGATCCGGACATCCGCATAAGGACCGTCAGCCACCAGCTGGCGAACGCGCACCGACAGGTCGGGCCAGTGTGCATCGATGCCAAATGCGTCGAGGTGGCGGACGCCGAGGAAGTCTTTCTCACCCGCCACGTCATGTGTGCGGACCTGGTCGAGTGCCGCGTCCGCGGTCAAGCGCCAGCCTTCCGCATCAGGCCGCAGTCGCCCTTCGCCGGATACGAAGGCGGAGTCGATGCGCAGTGCGATCAGAGGCTCCAGATAGGCGGCAAAAGGGAGGACGGTGATGCGGGATGTCTTGAATCCCACATCGATAGGCCGGTAATCGGCGCCGAGCGAGCCGGCCACTTCAATCTCGCCATGTTTGTCGAGGCGGGCGTAGGCCTCGACCTGACGGGCGGCGGCCTGTTCCGCGCTCAGTTTGACGTCGATATCGCCGAGATTGACCCTGACTCCATGTCGTCCGACCTGGTCGGCAAGATGCAGTTGCCCCGCTTCGACCGTGACGGCGCCGATCGTGATGGGGGGAGCTGCGCCGCCCTCGCCGGCGAGACCCGACCGGAGGGGGACTGACATGACCGACCGCAGGCTCGAGGGCAAGATCGCCCTCGTCACCGGCTCGTCGAGCGGCAACGGCCGCGCGATCGCGCTGCGCTACGCGCAGGAGGGTGCGAAGGTGGTGTGCGCGGACCTCACGCCGGACGCGGTCGCCGGGTCGTGGGAGGAGTCGACGCCGACGCACGAGCTGGCCGACGGCGTGTTCGTCGCGTGCGACGTCGCCGACGAAGCGCAGGTTTCGGCCGCCATCGCGCTTGCGGTCAGCACCTGGGGGCGGCTCGACGTCATGTTCAACAACGCCGGCATCATCGGCGCTGTCGGTTCCATCGCCGACACCGACGGTGCAGCGTGGCGGAAGAGCATCGACGTGTTGCTCAACTCGGTGTTCTATGGATGCAAGCACGCTGCGAAGGTGATGATTCCGCAGC
>CAXBRZ010000201.1:0-5359 GCA_963978075.1 uncultured bacterium
CGTCGGCACGCCATTGCGGTCGCCCAGGATGGGCTCGTAGATCTGCACCTGGTCGGGCCGCGTGATCTGGGCGTAGTGCGGCTCCCACTTCGTCGCGTCGGCATCCGAGTCGTTGCCCGTGATCGAACCATTCGGGTTGATCGCGCCGGATTCGAACACCGCGCGCCCCTGCGCGTCACGCACGGTCACGTGCAGCCAGGTACGCCGGGAAGGATACCCGGTCGGGAACTTGTGCCCCGTCAGGTTGCGCACGTCCAGGTCGACGTTGAGCGTTTGTAAGTACTCGGTAAAGATTTCGCGGGCCTCGGCGAAGGCGGCGGGCGTGGTGGCGATCAGGTACGCCGCGTGCATGACGGACACGGCGTGGAAGAAGTTGTGGAAGGCGTTGGCGTGGTACTTGCGCCGCACGGCCGCGAGAAACGGCGCCGCGCGCGCCCGCGGGCGACGGGCGAGGAATCTCGAACGCGTGTTTGCGCTGTTCCCGGTGTTGGCCGAACGCGCCGACCAGGCGGCGGGCACGCTTTCCGGCGGCGAGCAGCAGATGCTGGCGATCGGCCGGGCCCTGATGAGCCGGCCACGCCTGCTGCTGCTTGACGAGCCGTCGCTCGGCTTGGCGCCGCTCATCGTCCGGCAGATCTTCGACGCCATTGCTCGGATCGCGCACGAGGAGGGGGTTACGGTCTTCCTGGTCGAGCAGAACGCCTACCATGCTCTCCGCTTGGCCGATCGCGGTTACGTCCTGGTCAACGGACGTGTACGCCTGAGCGGCAGCGGCCGTGACCTGCTGGCCAATGCCGAGGTCCGGTCGGCCTACCTCGAGGGCGGCCAGGCATGAGCGAGCTCGACGTTTTTGCCTTCGATTGGCTCGGCGACACGCTGTTCAACGTGGTGCTGTTCAATCTGGCGCTCGTCGGCCCGGCCTCGTTCGCCGCCGGGCATGCGCTCGCCATAACCTGGCGGCCGTGGAGGATCCTGTTGTTCTACGGCGCGCTGCTGTCGGCGGGCCTGCGCTTTCTCGATTACGCGCTCGCCGGAGGGGAATTGTGGTCGGCCGGAGGCTTCCTGCTCGGCTGGGCGGTGCAACTGGCCGTTGCCTCGTTCGCCTACAGGCTGACCCAGGCCCGGCAGATGGTGCGGCAATATCCGTGGCTGTATCGGCGCAAAGGCTTGCTGGGCTGGGAGCAGCGGCACTAAGCTTCACGCCCATCTCCGGAGGCTGGAGACACAACAAGGGAGACTTGTATGAAGAGGAATTTCGGCGCGCTTGCCGCTGCAGTTGTCGCCCTGGCGGCGACGCCGGCGTTCGCGCAGATCAAGATCGGTTCGGCCGGCCCGATGACGGGCCAGTATGCGGCGTTCGGCGAGCAATTGAAGCGCGGCGCACAAATGGCGGTCGATGAAATCAACGCTGCGGGTGGCGTGAACGGCCAGAAGCTCGAGATGCTGATCGGCGACGATGCCTGCGATCCCAAGCAGGCGACGGCCGTCGCGAACAAGATGGTGTCGGACAAGGCGGTGTTCGTCGCCGGACATTTCTGCTCGGGTTCGTCGATCCCGGCCTCCGATATCTACAAGGAAGGCAAGATCCTGCAGATCACGCCGGCTTCGACCAATCCGAAGCTGACCGACGATGCGCTGAGCAAGGGCAACACCACGGTGTTCCGTACGTGCGGCCGTGACGACGTGCAGGGCTTCACCGTCGGCACCTACATCCTGAAGTGGCATCGCAACGCGCGCGTCGCCGTGCTTCACGACAAGTCGCCCTACGGCAAGGGCGTGGCCGACGAGACCAAGAAGGCGATCAACAAGGGCGGCCTCAAGGAGGCGTTGTGTGACCTCCACCGGATCCAGGTGGCCGTCCGAGGGGGCGATCAGGGCGTCATCCACGGCGCCCGGCGTGAGGTAGGGGGCCTGGCGCAGGAGTTCGTCAGGCTTGATCCGATGGGCAGGCGAGGAAGATCCTTCCAGCTGCCGGAGGTTTTCCGCCACCGTCGCCAAACCCGCAGTGCCGACGCCCCAGTTGAGGTAGCCACCCCACGTAATCCCCAGTCCAAAGCGACGGTCCAGCCACCGCCAGCGCGCGAGGCTGTCGAGCCTCAAGTTCCGGTAGTGTGTGTCGGTCACGAACGCATTCAGCCACGCATAGGAGTTGCGCGTGGCGCCAGAGGCCGGTGCTTCAGCCTCAAAGAGGGTGACGTGTGCGCCTGCCTCTGCCAGATGCAGGGCGATTGACGTGCCAAGAATGCCGGCGCCTAGGACGCCCACGCGTAGCGGGCGCGGTCTGGCCATCGTGAAACCCGGCATCGAGAGGGCGGCGGTGCTGGCTGCCCGTAGAAAGTCGCGTCTGCGCATGCGTTATCCGTCCGGAACTGCTCGTGAGCATAACCCAGGATCCCTTCGCACTTGCTTGCCCGAGAGCGTCGCGCGAGGATCGGCATCTGGACTGATCGAGGGGGAACTGCGATGGCAATGGCTTGGCTGAAAAGAGGGATCATGACGGTGTTGGCTGGCGCCTTGGTGATGCCGGCGGGCGCCTCGCCAGCGGTGGGTTCGGCTGCGTCCGCCAGTGCCGCGGCGACCCTGCAGAAACTCCTGGACGCCGAATGGGAGTGGGAACTTGCCCAATTCCCCGAACACGCCACCTCTCTTGGAGACCACCGGTATGACGACAAGGTCACCGATCGGTCCCCTGCCGCGATCGCCGCCCGCCGCTCCCACCACCAGACGCTGTTGCAGGCGGTGCATCACATCGATCGCACACAACTCACGGGCGAAGACCGCATCTCCTACGACATTCTGGAATTCACCGCCGACCTCGCGGTGCAGGGTGACGCGTTTTACCGGGCCGCGGATCCCAAGCGCGATCTGGCGCTCTCCTCGGAGGACTCGCCGTTTGCGATGAATCCGATGTCCGGTCCGCAACTTTCGCTCCCCCAACTGGTGCGGGCGACGCGCTTCCAGGACGAGTCCGACTACCGCCATTTCCTGCAGCGCATGGCGCAATGGCCGACTTCCCTGAGCCAGCAGCGTGCCTTGCTGGAGACGGGCCGGTCCGTGGGATTGGTCCCGCCACGCGCGGCCATCGAACGGCTGCCGGGCCAGTTTGCCCCGCTTTTGACGGCGGATCTGGAAGCGCACCCGCTGTATGCGCCTTTCAAGAGTTTTCCGGCCGTCATCCCGGCGTCGACGCAGTCAGAGCTGCGTTCGCAAGCGCAGGCGTTGCTGAAGTCATCCGTCATTCCGGCACTGCAGTCTATGCGTGATTACCTTGCCGAGACTTATCTGCCCTCCAGCGCCGTCAAGACCGGTGCCTCCTCCTTGCCCAACGGAGAGGCCTACTACGCCTTAAGCCTGCAGCGTTACAACACCACGCGCATGACCGCCCGTGAAATCCACGATCTTGGACTGCGCGAGGTGGCGCGGATCGACAACGCCATGCGCGAGGTCATGAAAGAGGCAGGCTTCGAGGGAACAATCGCGGAGTTCCGCACCTATCTTCGGTCGGACAAGAAATTCCAGTACGAGTCCGCCGACGCGGAACTCGCCGCGCTGCGGGATATCGCCAAACGTATAGATCCGCAGTTGCCGTCGCTCTTCGTCGAATTGCCGCGACTGCCATACGGCGTGAGACCCATGTCCAAGGAAGAGGGCAACAACGCGCCGCACTACATCGCCGGTGCCATCGACGGCTCGCGTGCCGGGTATTTCGAAGCCAACACGAACAATCTTGCCGCGTGGCCCAAGTGGACGATGGAAGCGCTCGTGCTCCACGAGGCCGTTCCGGGCCACCACCTGCAGATCGCGCGCGCACAGGAACTCGCCGCACTGCCGAAGTGGCGCAGGGCGTATGGCAACTCCGGATTCAGCGAAGGGTGGGGCCTGTACTCGGAAGGGCTTGGAGCCCAACTCGGTCTATACACGGATCCGTATACCCGTTTCGGCCGTCTCAGCATGGAGGCGCACCGAGCAGCGCGTCTGGTCGTTGATACGGGCATGCATGCCTTTGGCTGGACGCGGCAGCAGTCCATCGACTATCTCGTCGAGCATGCACAACTGGAGCGCGGCTTTGCCGAGGCCGAGACGGACCGGTATCTCGTCTGGCCCGGTCAGGCGACGGCCTACAAGGTCGGAGAACAGGTGATATTGGCGCTGCGTCGCAAAGCCGAATCGGAACTCGGCACTCGTTTCGACGTGCGGCGTTTCCACAATGCGGTGATAGACCATGGTGGATTACCGCTGACGGTGCTTGAGCGCGTGATCGAGGACTGGATTGCGCAGGAGCGGGCTCGACCCAACTGAAGCCTCTCATGGTCCGCCACCATGACGGCGGCGGATCTTGCATGTGACATAACGGCCGCGGCTGTCGAAACTGTGACGGCCCTCTCGTGAGTCATGTGCACGTCGTGGAATCCCGGGCGTTACCATCTCCCGCACACACTGCGTGCAGGCGAAATCAGGAAATTCCATGTCGAGTCTCATCAGGATGATGGCGTGCGGCGCGGTTGCCGCCACGGGTCTGCTTGCCGTTACGGCCTCTTCGGCACAGGTGGCGCCACCGGTGCCCTCCCCGGCCAACGGGACTTTCGGTGATCGCACTGGCATCTGGGGCAATGCGCCCTCGGGCCGGCCCGACACCACGAATCCTTTTTTCAAACCCCTGGGCAGCAACGCGCGTACCTGTGCGACCTGTCACTTCCCCAATGACGGGTGGAGTGCGAGTCCTGGAGGTCTGTCCAAGCGCTTTACGAATACGGCGGGACTTGATCCGATCTTCCTGTCGCTGGATGGAACCAACTGCCCGTCGCTGCCGGTCGATACGCTGGCCCATCGGCAGACCGCGTCCAGCCTCTTGCTGACCCGCGGGTTGATCCGCGTCGAGTTGACCGTTCCCGCGAGCGCGGACTATTCGGTCGCCTCGGTCACCAATCCCTACGGGTGTGGCTCGACGTCGGCGATTTCCGTCTATCGACGCATACTGCCCACCACCAACCTGCCGTTTCTCTCCGATGTCATGTGGGATGGCAGAGAGACTTCGCCGACCGGCGCGCTGACCGATGCACTCGTGCAGCAGGCGAACGATGCGATCCACGGCCATGCGGCAGGCACCGTGGCGGCCAGCCCCTCTCTGGTCGGCGCCGCGGTAGGCCTTGAATTGCTCCAGTACACGGCGCAAATCTATGACACCAATGCCGGCCCACTGGATGCGGCGGGCGTCACGGGCGGCTTTGTCGGGCTCACCACGGCCAAGGCGGTGGCAGCAGCGCCAGGACAGCCGGTCTTCACGCTCTACACGGCGTGGGAGTCGTTGGGTGCCTCGACCAATCCGACGGTTGCGGCCCAGGCCTCCATCGGCCGGGGC
>CAXBRZ010000202.1:0-5352 GCA_963978075.1 uncultured bacterium
GTTCGCGGCCGGCCGTGCGGCATAGTTTGATAGAATGCGGCGTTTTTTGACACGCCGAGGCCGACGACGATGCCCGTGATAACCCTTCCGGATGGCAGCCAGCGCACGTTTGAGACGGCGGTCTCTGTTGCCGAAGTGGCTGCCAGCATTGGTGCTGGCCTCGCGAAGGCCGCGTTGGCCGGACGCGTCGACGGCATGCTGGTCGACACCTCCCACCGGATCGAGCGGGATGTCGCTCTCGCCATCGTGACGGACAAGGATCCGGATGCGCTTGAGATCATCCGCCATTCGACCGCCCACTTGCTCGCGCAGGCGGTGCAGTCCATCTACCCCACGGCGCAGGTGACGATCGGCCCTGTGGTCGAGAACGGGTTCTATTACGACTTCTCGTTCGAGCGTCCCTTCACGCCGGAGGACCTCGAGAAGTTCGAAGCCCGGATGAAGGAGCTCGCCAAGGCGGATCATCGGGTCGAGCGGCGGCTCATGGCGCGTGACGAGGCGGTGTCGCTGTTCAAGGGCATGGGCGAGCACTACAAGGCCGAGATCATCGAGAGCATCCCTGCCGGGCAGGACATCAGCCTGTACGGGCAGGGCGATTGGTTTGATCTGTGCCGTGGTCCCCACGTCCCGTCGACCGGCAAGCTCAAGGCGTTCAAGCTGACCAAGGTCGCAGGGGCCTACTGGCGCGGCAATTCCGACAACGAGATGCTGCAGCGCGTCTACGGCACCGCCTGGCGGACGGAACAGGAACTCAAGGAATACCTCACCCGCCTGGAGGAAGCCGAGAAGCGCGACCATCGCCGCATTGGTCGGGAACTCGGTCTCTTTCACCAGCAGGAGGAAGCGGTCGGCAGCGTGTTCTGGCACCCGCCGGGCTGGACCTTGTGGCGCGACGTCGAGACCTACATGAGGCGGCGTCTGGACGACGCCGGCTACGTGGAGGTCAAGAGTCCGCAGCTCCTCGACCGCGCCTTGTGGGAAAAGACCGGTCACTGGGACAACTATCGGGAAAACATGTTCATTGCCGAGTCGGAGCACCGCATGCTCGCGGTCAAGCCGATGAACTGCCCCTGCCATGTGCTCATCTACAAGCAGGGCATGAAGAGTTACCGCGACCTGCCGCTGCGTATCGCCGAGTTCGGTGCCTGCCACCGCAACGAGCCTTCCGGCGCCTTGCACGGTCTCATGCGGGTACGTGCCTTCACCCAGGACGACGCGCATATTTTCTGCACCGAGGACCAGATCAACGCCGAAACGGTGGCGTTCTGCGGCCTTCTGCAGTCGATCTACGCCGATTTTGGCTTTACCGAAGTGGCGGTCAAGTTCTCCGACCGGCCGGAAAAAAGGGCGGGATCGGATGAAACCTGGGACCGGGCGGAGAGTGCCCTGAAGGCCGCCGTCGAGGCGGCGGGTCTCAATTACACGCTGAACCCGGGGGAGGGTGCCTTTTACGGTCCCAAGCTCGAGTTCGTGCTGCGTGACGCCATCGGCCGGGACTGGCAGTGCGGCACCCTGCAGGTGGATTTCGTGCTGCCGGAGCGTCTTGACGCGGAGTACGTCGCCGAGGACAACAGCCGCCAGCGGCCGGTCATGCTGCACCGCGCGATTCTCGGCTCCTTCGAGCGGTTCCTCGCGATCCTGATCGAGCACCACGCCGGCAAGTTTCCGACCTGGCTCGCGCCAACCCATGCCGCGCTCCTCAATATCACCGACCGGCAGGCCGGCTACATCGGGGAATGCGCTGATTTCTTGAAAAATCAGGGGGTTCGGGTCGACACTGACTTGCGCAACGAAAAGATCGGCTTTAAAATCCGGGAGCACACCCTGAGGCGCGTACCGTACCTCCTGGTGGCGGGGGACCGGGAAGCCGAGTCCCGCACGTTGGCCGTGCGCACGCGCTCGGGCAAGGATCTGGGGTCGATGCCGCTGGAAAAGGTGGCCGAACTGATCCAGTCCGATATCGCGGGCCGCGGCCGTCATTCTTTGGAGGGTTGATTTATCTCTACTACGAAGCGCGTACGGCGCAACGACGAAATTCTCGCGCCGTTGCTCCGGGTTATCGGGGACGACGGATCCCAGGCAGGAGTGATGAACCGGGCGGAAGCCCTGCAGTTCGCAGCCTCCCAGTCACTGGACCTCGTCGAGATCTCGCCGATGGCGGAGCCCCCGGTTTGCCGGGTCATGGATTTCGGCAAGTTCCTGTTCGAGCAGAACAAGAAGGCCCATGCCGCCAAGCGCAAGCAGAAGCAGATACAGGTCAAGGAAATCAAGTTCCGGCCTGGAACGGACGAAAACGATTACCAGATCAAACTGCGTAACATCATCCGCTTCCTGACCGAGGGCGACAAAGCCAAGGTCACGCTGCGCTACCGCGGTCGTGAGCTGGCGCACCAGGAAGTCGGTCGGCGTCTGTTGGACCGTCTGGTGCAGGATTTGGCCTCGCACGCCGCCATCGAGCAGAACCCCCTGATGGAGGGTCGGCAGATGGTGATGATGTTTGGCCCGAAAAAGAAGTAGAATTCAGGGTTTGTTGATGCGGATGGCGACATCCGCGATACAAGTGACCGGTTGCACAGGAAGGTTCCTGCGTGATCGGACCGCCCCCAGCGCCCTTGAAGGGTTGTGAAGGGGTAACTAAAAGTGCCGGCGGGGAACCGACCGGTGGTGGAGATTGAAGATGCCCAAGTTGAAGACCAACCGGGCTGCGGCGAAGCGTTTTCGCAAGACTGCGAACGGCTTCAAGCGCGGCCAGAGCCACAAGCGTCACATCCTGACGAAGAAGCCCTCGAAGCGTAAGCGTCAGCTGCGCTCCGGGAAGATGGTGCACGAGACCGATCTCGGTCGCGTGACGCAGCTGCTTCCGAACCACTAAACGTCAGGAGATAAACCATGGCACGAGTCAAGCGTGGCGTCATCGCCGGACGCCGTCACAAGAAGATTCTCAGCAAGGCCAAGGGCTACTACAACGCGCGCCGCAAGGTGTTTCGCGTAGCCAAGCAGGCTGTCATCAAGGCAGGCCAGTACGCCTACGCCGGACGCAAGCTGAAGAAGCGGGATTTCCGCGCGCTTTGGATCCAGCGTCTCAATGCCGCCGCGCGCGGTTACGGCCTGAGCTATAGCCGCCTTATCAACGGGTTGAAGGTGGCTGGCTTCGCGATCGACCGCAAGGCGCTCGCGGATCTCGCTGTGCACGAACCGGCCGCGTTCGGCGCCATCGTCGAGCAGGTCAAAGCGGCCACCGCCGCAGCGGCGTAAGGCCGTGGATCTCGCAGGCCTCGTTGCTTCGGGTCTTGCCGAGATCCAGTCCGCCACGGATCTGTCCGTACTGGACCAGATCCGTGTGCGGTTGCTGGGAAAGAAAGGGCTCGTTACCGAGCAACTGAAGACGCTCGGTACGCTGGAGCCCGATGCCCGCCGCGAGGCGGGGGCCCGTATCAACGAGGCCAAGAACTCACTTGTCGCTGCCATCGATGCCCGCCAGCGTGAACTGGAGGCGTCAGCCGTTGCGGCAGAACTCTCGGCGGGAACCATCGATGTCTCGCTGCCAGGGCGCGGCAGGCCTGTGGGCGCGATGCATCCGGTGACCCGGACGCGGCTGAGGATCGAGGAAATATTCCAGCGCGCGGGGTTCACCATCGCGGAAGGTCCCGAAGTGGAGGACGACTTCCACAACTTCGCGGCGCTCAACATTCCGGCAAACCATCCCGCCCGCGCGATGCATGACACCTTCTATTTTGGCGACGGACGCCTGTTGCGTACGCACACGTCGCCCGTGCAGGTGCGCGCGATGCTCTCGCAGTCCGTACCCTTGCGCATCATCAGTCCCGGCCGAGTCTATCGCTGTGACTCGGACCAGACGCATACGCCGATGTTCCACCAGGTCGAGGGTCTCGTGCTCGACGAGAACATCAGTTTCGCGAACCTGAAAGCGATCCTGCGCGGGTTCGTCTCGGAGTTTTTCGAGAAGCCGCTTGAGATCCGGTTGCGCCCGTCCTATTTCCCGTTCACCGAGCCCTCCGCCGAGGTCGATTGCCAGTGCGCCTTCTGCGAGGGTCGCGGATGCCGTGTTTGCAAGCAGACCGGATGGCTCGAGGTGCTTGGCTGCGGCGTCGTGCATCCGAACGTGCTGCGCAATTGCGGGCTGGATCCCGAAAAGGTCTCCGGTTACGCCTTCGGCATGGGCATCGAGCGATTTTCGATGCTGCGCTACGACGTGAACGACTTGCGGCAATATTTTGAGAACGATCTGCGGTTCCTCGGCCAGTTCGGCCGCGCGTAACCCGTTGAGGATGGCGTCATGAAGCTCAGCCTTGCCTGGCTTTCCGAATGGGTTCGTCTGCCGGCCGACGAGTCGGCCTTTGCCCATGCGCTGACCATGGCAGGCTTTGAGGTGGAGGGCCGCTCGGCGGCGGCGCCACCATTCGCAGGCGTCGTCGTCGCGCGCATCCTGAGTGCCGGCGCCCATCCGCAGGCGGACAAACTGCGCGTATGCAGTGTCGATGCAGGTGACGGGAGCCCGCTGCAGATTGTCTGTGGTGCACCCAACGCGCGTGCCGGCATCCTCGTGCCGCTCGCGCGGGTCGGCGCCCGCTTGCCGGGGGATGTGCACATCAAGAGCGCCAGGCTGAGGGGCGTGGAGTCCTTCGGGATGCTGTGTTCCTCGCGCGAACTGGGTCTTGGTGACAGTCACGCCGGTCTCTTGGAACTGCCCGATTCCTTCGCGGTGGGTGAGGATCTGCGCGACGCGCTGGCGCTGGACGATACGGTCCTCGAGATCAACTTCACGCCCAACCGCGGCGACGCGCTGTCGGTGATCGGGCCGGCTACCGGGGCGGTGAAGTGCAGGTCGCAGGCGCTCGCGCACCTGATCTTCCCGGCTGACGAATTCAGGGTCGGCGTTGGGCGCCATTTGGTAGTCAATGCGCCAGACCTCGTCGCCCATCAGGTGCTGCCAGACCGCACGGTTCTCGTTGAAGGGGGCCTCAATCCAGGTGTGCCGCTCGGTCGGCGGCGTGGTTTTGAATTTGACGTCCGCAATGCACCAACGATCATCCCCACGTTTGCCATCGAGTTCGGCACCCAGCCAGCCGTGGAATGGGGTGTGCGAGCCGGTGGCATCGATGACGTATTGGGCTTCGATTTGATATTTGCCCTCTGGGGTTTGCACAGTCAACAGTGCATGTGAGTCGTTTTGCTCAAAGGCCACCACGCGCGACGACCACCGCAGATCGATGGATTGGCGTTGACGATTGAGTTCGACCACGCGCTCGACCAAGTAACCTTCGATATAGAACTGCTGGATGTTGATGAACGCAGGTTGCTGGCTGAGGTTAAAACTGCTCTGGGCCTTGA
>CAXBRZ010000203.1:0-5349 GCA_963978075.1 uncultured bacterium
GAGAACGTGGCGAAGAAACTGCCGGAAGTCCGCGCGATCAGCATCCGGCTCTACAAGGAGGCCTCCGAATTTGCGGCGAGCCGCGGCATCATCATCGCGGACACCAAGTTCGAATTCGGCCTCGATGGCGAAGACCGGCTGGTTCTCATCGACGAGATCCTGACCCCGGATTCCTCACGATTTTGGCCGGCAGACCGCTACCAGCCGGGCCAAAATCCGCCTTCGTTCGACAAGCAATACGTACGCGATTATCTCGAGACGCTGGACTGGAACAAGAAGGCACCCGGCCCGCGCCTCCCTGCCGAGGTCGTCCGTCGCACGACCGACAACTATCTGGAAGCGCTGCGGCGTCTGACCGGCTGAGCCAGCCGGAACGCGCACGGTCACACGCATGATCAGTCCGCTCGGCCGCCTTGAGAACCTTCTCTTCGGAGCACCGGCAACGCGGCTGGGTCGTGCCGGAGCATGGCTGCAACTCGTCGCACGCTACGTCTATGCAATCACCCGTGACCTGGCGACCGGAGACCTCAACCTGCGGGCAGTGGGTCTCGTGTTTACCTCCCTGCTGTCCACCGTGCCGCTATGTGCCTTCAGTTTCTCCGTCCTGAAGGGACTGGGTTTCCATCACAATCTGGCGCCGCTGTTCAACGAGTTCTTCCGCCCACTGGGTGACCACAGTGATGAGTTGACCCGCAGGATGCTCACCTTTGTGGACCACATGAAAGGTGGCGTGGTCGGCACGGTCGGACTCGCGTTTCTGCTCTGGACAGCGGTATCGGTGGTGCAGAAGGTCGAGGATGCCTGCAACCACATATGGCACGTTGCGCGCGCACGCAGTCTCGGCCGCAGGTTCGGCGAATACGTCGGCATCCTTGTGATTGGACCGATCGTCGTGGCAGTGACCCTCGGCCTCACCTCTGCACTGGGCTCCAGCACCTTCATCGAAGCCCTGGTTTCGTACTCCTTCCTGAACTGGGTTCCACACCTGACGTCGCAGCTGGCACCCGTGCTGGCGGGGACACTGGGATTTGGCTTCCTTTACGCCTTCATTCCCAATACCCGCGTATCGGCAACAGCCGCTCTCGGTGCGGCATTCGCGGCATCCATCGTTTGGGTTGCGGCAAGTTTCGGCTTCGGTCTGGTGGTTGGCTACTCACAGCAGATGGTCGCCGTCTATGCTGGATTTTCCATCGTTCTGGTCGCCCTGCTTTGGCTGTGGCTGAACTGGCTCATACTCCTGACCGGCGCGCTTCTCGCGTTCTACCTGCAGCACCCGGAGTACCTGCGCTCGGGGCAGCGCGACGTCGTCGCCACCGCAAGATTGCGCGAGCAACTGGCGCTGGCGACCATGGCAGCCATCACCAGCGCGTTCCGCAGCGGCCGCAAAGTGACCTTAAGCTCGCTTGCCCAGGCACTCGATGTTCCTTCCATCGCCTTGCAGCCGATCCTCGAGGCGCTTGAATCCGCCGGCCTGCTCGACACGACCACCAAGGACGTGTTGGTGCTGGGCCGGGACCCCGAGACGGTAAGATTGGACGAAATCGTTCTGGCCATCCGTGACGCGGGCGCCGGCCGCGCCATCACGCTTGCAGATGCACGTACGCCACAGAGCGTTCGTCAAACTGCGGAGCAGATTGATCTTGCTATCGGCAACGCCCTGGGTCAAACGACGCTGGCGCAACTTGCGCAGCTCTCTTCCATGGACTAAGGACTGACTGCGTCAGTCGCCGGCAATGGTCATCTCGGCCACAAGGATGGAACCGGTACGAACAGAGCCGCGCAGATCGACATCGGATCCCACCGCCACAAGGTCGCGATACATCTGGCGCAGGTTGCCGGCAATCGTCACCTCGTTGACCGGATGCACAATCTCGCCGTTCTCCACCCAGAAACCGGATGCACCGCGCGAGTAGTCGCCGGTGACGCCATTCACGCCCTGTCCCATGAGTTCCGTCACAACGAGTCCGCGGCCCATAAGTCGCAGCAGCGACTCGAAATCATTCAAGCTTGGGTGAACGATCAGGTTGTGGACACCACCTGCATTGCCCGTCGTTCTAAGACCGAGTTTGCGCGCCGAATAACTGTCCAGCACGTAGCCATCCAGTACGCCCGCCCGCACCAGCTCACGGTCAACCGTTCTGCAGCCCTCGCCATCAAAAGGCGCACTGCCAAGCGCGCCCTTCAGGTGTGGCCGTTCGGAGATCGCAAAGAAGGGGGGAAAGATCTGCTCGCCGGCAGCATCGAGCAGGAATGAGCTTCGACGGTACTGGGCGCCTCCACGAACGGCGCCCAGAAAATGACCCAGCAGGCCGCGGGCAAGCTCCGGAACGTAAAGAACCGGGGCCCGCGTGGTCGGTATACGCCGGGCGCCCAGTCGCGCCACGGTACGCTCAGCCGCCCGTTGTCCGATCGCCTGTGGCGCCTCCAGTGCAGCGGGATCACGCGCAGCGCTGTACCAGTAATCACGTTCCTGCTGGTCGCCGGCTTGCCCCATCACCACACAACTGATGCTCGCATAACTGGATGGATAACCGGCGATGAAGCCGAGCGTGTTGCCATACACTCGCTCGGCGGTGTGGGCGCTCACCGAGGCTCCTTCGGAATTGGTCACGCGCGAATCCCATGCGAGGGCCGCCGCTTCGCATTCCCTGCCAAGTTCGATCGCGGCCTCTGCATCGATATCCCACGGATGGTTCAATTCCAGATCCGGAACATGCGCTGCAAGGTCAGAACGCTCAGGGAGGCCGGCGAAGGGATCCTCGGCGGTGAAACTTGCTATCGAGACGGCCTTGCGCACCGTATCCGCTATCGCAGACCACGACAGATCGCCGGTAGAGGCCGATCCCTTGCGATGGCCCACATACGCCGTAATGCCCATCGCCCGGTTCCGGTGGTGCTCCAGCGTCTCGACCTCGCCCAGACGCACGCTGACCGACAGCCCGGAATCGATACTGATGCCGACGTCGGCAGCGGTCGCGCCCTGCTTGCCGGCCTCGGCCAGGGCACGCTCTACCAGAGCGGACAATTCATCAGCAGAGGGCGATCGCGCGTTCATGGTCCGGCCGGCGGAGGGATACAATGTCCATTCTAGGCTAGGATGGGCTATGACGGCAGACGAAGACGGTATGGCCGACGAGTACGAGCGGCCGAACAAGAGCCTCCTGAAACGGGAGGCCGAGGACATGAAGCGTCTGGGCGACGAGCTGGTGCGGATGGCCCCGGCCGATCTTGCCCAGATTCCCCTGCCGGAAAACCTGCGCGACGCCATCGAATTGGCACGACGGATTTCCGCGCACGGCGGCGCCGCACGGCAGCGCCAGCTGATCGGCAAACTGCTGCGCAAGCATGACGTGACCGAGATTCGTGCCGCTCTGGACGCCAAGGCCCTGGATGAGCGTCTCCGCGCTCGTGAATTCCACCGCATCGAGACCTGGCGCAACCGACTTCTGAGCGAGGGCGACACGGCCATCGAAGCGCTGCTCGCCACACATCCGCAGCTGGATCCGGGGCCATTGCGCACGCTGGTCGGTACGGCGCGTCATGAGGCTGCACGTGGCAGGCCGCCGGCAGCCGCCCGGGAACTGTTCCGGTGGCTGCGCGAGGCGCTCGCAGAACCGGCCGCCGGCGCGTAAACTGCGCGGATGCAAACTCTGGTTGGCATCATCATGGGCTCGTCGTCGGACTGGGAGACGATGCGGCCGGCCGCCGAGACGCTGACGCGGCTCGGGATCCCGCACGAGACCCGCGTCGTGTCCGCCCATCGCACGCCGGACCTCCTGTTCGAGTACGCGGGCAGTGCCCGGGACCGGGGTATCGAGGTGATCATCGCCGGCGCCGGTGGCGCGGCTCATCTGCCCGGGATGGCTGCCTCCAAGACGCCACTGCCCGTGCTCGGCGTTCCGGTGCAGTCCAAGATGCTTTCGGGCATCGACTCCCTGCTGTCGATCGCACAGATGCCCGCCGGAGTGCCGGTCGGCACACTGGCCATCGGACAGGCCGGCGCCACCAACGCGGCCCTGCTTGCAGCATCGATCCTGGCGAACAAATACCCCGCCATCGCCGTTGCGCTGGACGCTTACCGGGCGGCACAGACCGCGGCCGTGCTGGAACAACCGGACCCGAGCACGACGTGAGGATCGGCATTATCGGCGCCGGGCAACTCGGCCGGATGCTTGTGGAAGCCGGCCACCCCCTCGGACTCGAGTTCCGCTTCTACGATCGGATTGCGGACACCCCGGGCGGCCAGGTGGCGCCCATCGTCACGGGCGAATTCGATGACCACGCGCGTCTTGCCGAATTCGCCCGTGGCTGTGATGTCGTGACATTCGACTGGGAGAACGTGCCCGTCGAATCACTCCTGCCGCTTGCCAAGCGGGTCCCGGTCTACCCTAAACCCGACATTCTGGCGATCGCACAGGATCGCCTGTTCGAGAAGTCCCTATTCTGTGATCTGGGAATTCCGACCCCGCCGTTTGCGCCGGTGGACCTGCGCTATGACCTTGAGTGCGCCATCCAGAGGATCGGGGCACCTGGCATCCTGAAGACGCGTCGCCTCGGTTATGACGGCAAGGGACAGGCGCGGATCATGAAGTGCAGCGCGTCTGGCGGCGCATTCGCCTCACTGGCGGGCCAGTCGCTGATCTACGAGGGCTTCGTGCGGTTCTCGCGGGAAGTCTCCATGATCGCAGTGCGAAGCGTCCGCGGAGCGATCGCCTACTACCCGCTTTGCGAGAACGTCCATGCGCACGGCATTCTCGACGAGACGCGCGCGCCGGCACGGTATCCCGCGCTTGAAAAGCAGGCACGGCGCCACGTTCGGGCCATTCTCGAAAAGTTCAATTATGTCGGTGTGCTGACGGTCGAGTTTTTCGTCAAAAACGGGGTGTTGCTCGCCAATGAAATGGCCCCTCGCGTCCACAATTCCGGTCACTGGACCATCGAGGGTGCGGTCTGCAGCCAATTCGAAAATCACGTGCGCGCGATTGCGGGTCTTCCGCTCGGCCTGACGGACTCCCGCGGGCATTCCGCCATGATCAATTTCGTGGGTACGTTACCGGCACGCGAACGGGCGCTTGCGGTCCAGGGCTTACACTTCCATGATTATGGCAAGCGCGAGGCTCGGCCAGGCAGGAAACTCGGCCATGCCACCGTCCTGGCATCGAGCGCGACACGGCGTGATCGGGCACTGGCCCGCGCGCGCAAACTGAAACATCAATAGCGGGTGGCGGCAACGCCCACGCAACACCGCCGGGCTGTGTCCGGGGAGTAGCGAAAGATAGGAAGTCGCGCCATGTATCTGCAGCGCTTTGGGCTCAGATCACTTCCGTTCCGGCTCAGCCCGGACAGCGC
>CAXBRZ010000204.1:0-5332 GCA_963978075.1 uncultured bacterium
ATAGGACGGGTAGTGCCGCGCCATGATCTCGGCCACCCGCACGCGCGCGCGTTCCATCAGCTGCGGTGCGCCGCGATGCTCCCACTCGGAGAGCGACGTGCGGTCGCCCATGGCGGGGTACAGGTACTCGCTCTGCATGAGGCTGAGCGTCTGCGGCGCGCCGAGATAGTGCGCAGGGCCGCGCACCGTGGCGGCGATCACGTCGAAGGAGAGCGTCTCGTCGTTCACCTCGATGCCGCGCAGCGTGCGTTGCACCGCGCCGATGAGGTCGTTGTCGAGCAGCATCGATTCGAGCGAGCAGCCCATGAGGCTGCCCATCATCCCGGCCGATTCGCAGATCATGTTGCCGCCGGCGAGCGCCGAGAGGGCGATGGTGAGGCCTTTCTCATAGCCGGCCTGGTAGTCCGGACGCTTTGCGTCCGTCATCCCGGCGGCCACGACCCCCGGCAGCCCAAAATGACGCGCGAGCTGGCCCGCGGCCGCCTGCAGGATCGCCTCCTCGCCACTGCCGCCGCTGAAGGCGCCGGTGCGCAGGTCGGCCACGAAGGTCCATGGACCGAAATCGATCGGATGGCCGGGATTGATGAGGTTGGCGAGCACCACGATGGCGAGCGCCTCGGCGGTGCACTGTGCGAGGGCGCCGGCGAGCGCCGCCGGCGCCGTGGCGCCGGCCTGCGGTGCGGTGCAGGCGGAGATCGGCATTCCGCGGCGGGCGGCTTCGCAGAGCACGGCGGAGGTGTCGGGGCCAAAGCGCAGCGGCGATACCACCGGACACACCCCGATGGCGGCAAAGGGACGGTTCCTGAAGGCCCCTGGTGCACCGAGGACTTCGTCGAAGAGGGACTCGACGAGGCCGACGGTGGCCGGGTCCGCGAGCGAGATGCTGAACGGCTTCGTCGTCGCCGCCATCGCGGCATAGGCGATGTTGAGGCTGTGCAGCGGGGCGTCCTCGCACAGGTCGTTGGCCACGACCGTCTGGCCGCAGAAGTCGATGTGCTCGAGATGGTCCGCCATGCGGAAGAAGTCGTAGAGGTCGAGCAGTTCCGAGGGCCGGTAACGGCCGGTCTGCGCATCGACGACGCGCACCGCTTCGCCGGAGGTGGCGAAGTAGACCCGCTGGCCGCCGGACTGGAGCGTGCGCGAGGGATCCCGGCCGTGGTAGACGATCTCGCGGCAGGCACCGGCGAGAAGGTCCTCGACCAGCGCGCGCGGGAAGCACAGACGACCCTCGGCGTTCAGGTGGGCGCCGCCTGCGAGCGCATAGTCACGCACCTCGTCGGTGTAGGCGGCAAAGCCGATCTCCGCAAGGATGCGAAAGGCGGTATCCGCAATGCGTGCAAGGTCGGTGTCGCTCAGGGGCCGGTACTGTCCGCCGGCAAGTCCCGGCCGCACGGCCGCCGGGCGCGCGCCGCCACGCCGTTCGGCCAGGAGCGCGGATCGGCTGCGTTCACGCAAGGGTCGGACAGGGTTCGAGGGCATGCCGGCGGCTCCATGAATATGAATGAATATTCATTCATTGAAGAATGGCCGCAGTCTAAATAAAATGGGGGCATGAGAGCAAAAAAAGTTGCCGTGATCGCCTCGGCACCGAGTCCACGGCGCGAGGCCGCCTCGCGCCGGCTGATCGAAGCCACCCTCGACTGCATCGCGACCCTTGGCCTGCGCGAGACCACGGTGCCGGACATTGCCGCCCGCGCCGGCATGGCGGTCGGTTCGATCAGCCAGTACTTCGCCGGCAAGGAGGCGCTCTACACGGCGGCGCTCGATGCCATGGCGCGCGAGTTCGCCGAGCGGGTGGCGGATCGTGTCGCGGCAGCCGGCCCGTCACCGGCGCGACGCCTATGTGCCTATGTCGACGCCTACTTCGACGTGCGCACCGGGCAGCGGCGCAAGGTCGCGGTCTGGTTTGCGTTCTGGGCAGAAGTGCAGGCGCAACCGCAGTACCAGGCCGTGTGTGCCGGTCACGACCGCGCGCATGACGCGCTGGTCGAAAGTCTGGTGAGCGACCTCGTGGGACCGGCGCACAGTGCGGCGCAGGCGCGTCTGCTCACGTCCTGCTGTTACGGGTTGTGGCTGGAGCTCCTGACGGCACACCCGCGGCCGTCGCGCGAGGCGTTGCATGCGCTTGCGTACCAACAGTTGGCGGCGCTTTTCCCGGCGCATGCCGGCGAGTTCGCGCAGACCGAGTGACCGGACCGTGACGAGTGTCGTACAGCCGAATTTACACGGGTGTAGCCCTCGTCTCTGCTTGACGGCTCAGCGCGGAATTTGTTTTTTACTTACCGGCAAACAGGCGATGTCTTGGACCTCCGTTGCACGGACAAGTCCACGGTCGAGAGCCTGACGCAGCGCCTGCAGCATCAGATCAGGGGTCAGCCCGTCTCTTGCGCAGTCCCTCAGCGTTCGAAGGACGGAGGTGACAGGCACTGGCCCGATCCATGAACGGTCCTTCTCGGCAACGTCACCATAGTGCAGTGCGATACCCGTCGGTACGCGCAGGCGTCGGGACCGCCACGGTGTCGGCATCGTCACGTGGAGCGTCTCCGGCATGGCATCTGACAGTTGGTGCAGCGACAGGGCTGTTTGATGCGAAAAGACTCCTGCCGCTTCCGACCATAGCCATGCGGTGACCAGGTCCTCATGGTCTCCCGCCGGGAACTGCACAAGGCGGTAAATTCCGCGACGAACATGACGCAGGCGCCCGGCCTTGCGGTGGTGCGTCAGCAGGGGCGCTGAAAAGCCGGCACGCGCAGCCTGAGGGCTCGTGAAATAGCCCTCTTGGGGAGCGGCGGTCTCGTAGAGCGCCTGCCAAGACGGATGGATGAGGGAATCCGATGACATGCACAAATATTAAGTGATATTTAATATTTGTGCAATCCAGAGGCCTTTTTTACACCGCGATCGGAACTACCCCCCCCCGCATGCTGCGGCGGACGGGCGTCTCACTCTCGCTTTCGATCTCTGTCAGTGCGCGCCGTTGACGAACGGCACCATCACGGCGGCAAATGCGGCGGGTTGTTCCCAGAACGGATTGTGGCCAAGGCCTTCGAACACATGCACCTGCGCGTTCGGCAACGCCTCGCGCAGTGAGCAGCGGTCACGGGGTCCGAAGATGGGATCCTTTTCGCCCCAGAGCAGCAGGGTCGGCGCCGTGAGGCGTGGCAGCGTGGCCTGCAGGTCCGATCCTGTGAGCCCTTGTTCGAGCACCGCAAGCCACACCTGCACCGGCATGTGTGCCGAGTCCACCCGCTGGCGGCGGATGAACTCCTCCGGCACCGGCGTCGGCGAGGACCACCACTCGATCATCCACGGCGAATCCGGATCGATCGGGTCCTTGAGCTTCAGGATCTCGCTGCGGAAGTCCATGGTCTTCACGCCATCGTCCGGACAGGAGGCGCGGGTGCCGCCGGTGGAGGAGACGAGCACCACCCGTTCGGTCCGCTGTGGCCAGAACTCCGCGAAGGTCTGCGCGATGATGCTGCCGAGCGAGTGGCCGACGATGGTGGCCCGCTCGATGTGCAGATGGTCGAGCAGAAGCTTGATGTCGTAGGCGAAGTCGATGCGGTCGTAGCAGCACTCGGGCTTGCCGGACGCTCCGTGGCCGCGGATGTCGACGATGATGAGATGCCATGCCGGATCGAGCGAGGAGACCACCGGCAGCCAGTCGCGCGCGCTGTCGGTGTAGCCGTGCACGAGCACGACGGGGCGCCCGCTTGCCGGGCCCATCTCGATGACACCGAGGGTCATGCCATTGGGCAGCGCGACCGTGTGCTTCAGACGGTCGAAGCCGTCGAGGTCGAGCGCCGGGGCGCCCATGGCCGCAGACAGCGGCAGGGCGAGGAGACAGGTCAGGGCCGCGCGGTGCAGCAGTCGGCGTAGGGATCGCATGCTCAGTGACTCCCGGAGTGGCTGGTCTTCGTCGGTCCGGACGGTTCGACCGGCTCGATGCGCAAGGCTAGCAGGTCGGCCGTGTTGGCGGGTCCGTCACTGCCGCCGCGGCCGGCGGTGTAGTGGCGGAAGTGCGTGAGATAGGACATGTTCAATCCGTCCGTGAGCACCACCTCGCAGGTGCTCCCTGCGTCTGCCTCAAACTCCACCGGCGTCGAGCGGCCGCGACGCAGCGCATCGCCCAGTTGCGGCAGGACGAGCGTGTCGTGGGTCTCGTGCCCGTTGCAGGTGATCGTGACGGCCTTCACCGCGGCCGTGACGCCGGTGTTGATGCGTCCGTCGTTGCGGTAGGCGACGCTCAGGCGCTGGTGACCGCCGCGGCGGATGCGTGCCGTGTAGCGCAATTGCGCGTCGGGGGCGCCCCACAGGGCGAGCCGCGGCGGATCCGGCAGCCGGCTCGCAGGACCGGTCGTGCGCACGTCCGCATCGACCGCCGCGACCTCGATCGTGCCCTCGGCCGCGGGCAGGCACCGTTCGGCCGAGGGCAGCGAAGTGAGCCCGCGTGGCGCGTGCTGGCGCAGCGTGTAACAGACCGCTCCGTGGTTCGGTGCGAGATGGTCGGTGGCGAGGGTGCCGTGTCCTGTGCCCACCTTGGCGCCGTCACGCCACAACGCCCAGTCATGGCCTGCGAGCACGCCACCGACGGCGATCTTGACCCGGCCACCGTTGTCGGCGATCGCATCGATGAGCGGCGCGGGCGGGGCGTAGAGATGCGCGCGTTCCGCGTCGGTCGGATGGTGAGGATCGCTGACCTCGAGGCGCACGAGGGTGGTGGGGGCCACCGCGCGGGCGCCGAGCTCGATGTCGACCTGCTGCGGCAGATGATCGGGATCGAGCGTCTTCGTCATCTCCCATGCAAGGCCATCGAGGCGCACGCTGCGCGCCTCGAGCCAGTCCTGTGCGGCCAGTTTCGCGGGAAAGTGCAGACGCAAGGTCGTGTGACCATTGCCGAGCGGCAGTCCCGTCAGCGTCCACACGCTGCCCGCCTCCGGCACCCGGCCGGTCAGCGCGGCCGGGAAGGACGGCGCGATGCGGATGCCGTCGCGCTCGACCTGCACACCGAAGACGCTGCGCACCACCAGGTCGAGCATCGCCGTCACCGACCACAGTTGGGATTCGGAGTTGATCACGGGGCCCGAGAGCGCGCCGTCGGCGAAGCTCGGCGAGAGCGTGAGGAATTCCGCGTTCTCCTGGTTGGAGAGCGCGACTGCGACGCCCTGCAGCATGGATCGCGCATAGGCGCTGGCGTGCGCCGCATCGTGCGCCCGTTCGGCGGCGCGCAGGGCGTAGGCGGTCACGAACGGCCACACCGCGCGGTTGTGATAGATCGGCACGTCCGCACGCTCCGGCCAGATGACGGGCGGGCCGCCGGCACCGAGCGGAT
>CAXBRZ010000205.1:0-5327 GCA_963978075.1 uncultured bacterium
ACGACATGTACGGCATCCTGTTCTCGGGCCATCCCGACCTCCGCAGGCTGCTCACCGACTACGGTTTCCGCGGTTTCCCGCTCCGCAAGGACTTTCCGCTCACCGGCTACGTCGAGGTGCGCTACGACGACGAGCAAAAGCGTGTCGTCTACGAACCTGTCCGCCTCGCGCAGGAGTTCCGCAATTTTGATTTTCTGTCGCCCTGGGAGGGAACCGATTATCCCTTGCCCGGCGATGAGAAGGCGAAGGCCTGAGGCCGATGACGGAAGCCGCACCCCGGAATTTCACGATCAATTTTGGACCACAGCATCCGGCCGCACACGGCGTGCTGCGTCTGGTCCTGGAGCTCGATGGCGAATTGGTCGAGCGAGTCGACCCTCACATTGGTCTTCTGCATCGCGGCACCGAGAAGCTGATCGAGCACAAGACCTATCTCCAGGCCGGCCCCTACATGGACCGCCTCGACTACGTCTCGCCGATGTCCATGGAGCATTCCTTCGCGCTGGCGGTGGAGCGGCTCTTGGGCATCGAGGCGCCGATCCGCGCGCAGTACATCCGCGTCATGTTCGACGAGATCACCCGCGTCATGAACCACCTCATGTGGCTCGGCGCGCACGGGCTCGATATCGGCGCGATGACGATGTTCCTGTACTGCTTCCGCGAGCGCGAGGATCTCATCGACGCCTATGAGGCGGTGTCCGGTTCGCGCATGCACGCGACCTACTACCGGCCGGGCGGCGTGGCCCGTGACCTCCCGGATACCCTGCCGCAGTATGCGCCTTCGAAGTTCCGCTCCAAGCGGGAAATCGACCGCCTGAACGATGCCCGTTCGGGGACGTTGCTGGACTTCCTCGAGGACTTCACGCAACGCTTCCCCAAGTGTGTCGACGAGTACGAGACCCTGCTCACCGACAACCGCATCTGGAAGCAGCGCACGGTCAATATCGGCGTGGTGACCCCCGAGCGTGCCAAGGCGTTGGGATTCACCGGTCCCTGCCTGCGCGGTTCGGGTGTCGTCTGGGACCTGCGCAAGCACCAGCCCTATGACGTCTACGACCGTCTCGACTTTGACATCCCGGTGGGCGTGAACGGCGACTGCTACTCGCGCTACCTCGTGCGCGTCGAGGAAATGCGCCAGTCCAACCGGATCATCCGCCAGTGCATCGATTGGCTGCGCAGGAATCCAGGTCCCGTCATGACTTCCGACCACAAGGTCGTCCCACCGCGGCGCGTGGAGATGAAGGGCGACATGGAATCGCTCATCCATCACTTCAAGCTGATGACCGAAGGATACGCGGTGCCTGCCGGCGAAACCTATGCGGCGGTCGAGGCGCCGAAGGGCGAGTTCGGCATCTGGCTCGTCTCTGATGGTGCCAACAAGCCGTACCGCCTGAAGTGCCGTGCGCCTGGCTTCGTGCATCTGTCGGCCATGGACGAGATGGTGCGCGGCCACATGCTCGCCGACGTCGTGGCCGTGATCGGCACGATCGACATAGTCTTCGGAGAGGTCGACCGATGAGTGATCCTATGACCGTGCTCAGCGAGCATACCCGCCACGACATCGATGCGTGGGTGGCGAAGTTCCCCGAGGGCAAGCAGCGTTCCGCGGTGCTCGCGGCCCTGCGTGCGGCCCAGCACCAGAACGATGGACATCTGACCGTCGAACTCATGGATGCGGTGGCCGCCTATCTCGGACTGCCGACGATCCATGTGTACGAAGTGGCCAACTTCTACTCGATGTTCGAGGTCAAGCCAGTGGGGCGTATCCACGTCTCCGTGTGCACGAACATCTCCTGCATGCTCTGTGGCTCGGACAAGATCGTCGATCATGTCGAGAGGAAACTCGGCATCAAGACCGGCGAGAGCACGCCCGACGGCAAGTTTTTCCTGAAGCGCGAAGAAGAGTGCCTTGCGGCCTGCAACAACGCGCCGATGATGATGATCGACCACGTCTACTACGAGCATCTGACGCCCGAGAAGGTGGACCAGATTCTCGACAACCTGAAGTGAGACCTGCATGTCCCGCGTCATGAATCAGGTGGTATTCGAGCCGCTGCACCTGCCGCAGAGCTGGACGCTGTCGGCCTACCGCAGCATCGGCGGCTACGAGGCCTGGGAGCGCATCCTGCGCGAGAAGATCACGCCGGAGGCGGTGATCGAGGAAGTGAAGGCCTCAGGTCTGCGCGGCCGCGGTGGCGCCGGCTTCCCGACGGGACTCAAGTGGAGTTTCATGCCCCGCTCGGCACCGGGACCGAAGTACGCCGTATGCAACTCCGACGAGTCGGAGCCAGGCACCTGCCACGATCGGGACATCCTGCGCTACAACCCGCATTCGGTCGTCGAAGGCATGCTGATCGGCGGCTACGCGATGGGCGCCACGGCCGGTTACAACTATATCCGCGGCGAGTTTCTGGCCGAACCGTTCGTGCGTTTCGAAGACGCCTTGAAGGAAGCCTACGCGGCCGGTTACATCGGCAGGAACATCCTGGGCTCAGGCCACGACTTTGAGTTGTATGCCGTGGCCGGGGCAGGGGCCTACATCTGCGGCGAGGAAACCGCGCTGCTCGAGTCGCTCGAGGGCAAGCCCGGCCGTCCGCGCTTCAAGCCGCCGTTCCCTGCGAACTTTGGCCTGTACGGCCGCCCGACCACGATCAACAACACGCAGAGCTACGCCTCGGTGCCGACGATCATGCGCAAGGGCGCGAAGTGGTTTGCCGACATGGGTGTGGCGAATTCCGGTGGCAGTGCGATCTTCTCGGTGTCGGGTCACGTCAACCGACCCGGCAACTACGAACTGCCGCTCGGCATCCCGTTCAAGGAACTCCTCGACGACGTCTGTGGCGGCATGCGTAATGGCAAGGCCCTGAAGGCGGTCATTCCGGGCGGCTCGTCCTGTCCGGTGATGCCGGCCTCGGTGATCCTCGGTGCGACCATGGATTACGACGGCCTGAAGAAGGCGGGCAGTTCGCTGGGTACCGGTGCGGTCATTGTCATGGACGAGGACACCTGCATGGTGAAGGTCCTCGAGCGGCTCACCCGCTTCTACCGTGCCGAGTCCTGCGGCCAGTGCACGCCATGCCGCGAGGGCACCGGCTGGCTGAACCGCCTCGTGTGCCGGATCCTTGCCGGCGAGGGCAAGAAGTCGGACATCGACCTGCTGGTCGATGTGGCGAACCGCATCGAAGGACACACCATCTGCGCGCTCGGCGATGCCGCGGCGTGGCCGGTGCAGAGTTTCGTGCGGCACTTCAGGCACGAGTTCGAATACATGGTGGAGCACGGCGGTCGCAGCATCGTCGATGATCCCGCGCGGCACGCCGCGTGATGCCGGACCGGGAAAGCGCATGAGCCAGGATATCGTCAATCTCGAAGTCAACGGCGTTGCGGTGCAGGGCCGCAAGGGTCAGATGATCATTCAGGTCACTGACGCGGTGAACGCCTATGTTCCGCGCTTCTGCTACCACGAGAAACTCTCCGTGGCAGCGAACTGCCGCATGTGCCTCGTCGAGGTGGAGAGGGCGCCCAAACCACTGCCGGCCTGCGCCACGCCCATCACCGAGGGCATGAAGGTCTACACCAAATCGCCCAAGGCCATCGCGGCGCAGAGGGCGACCATGGAGTTCCTGCTGATCAACCACCCGCTGGATTGCCCTATCTGCGACCAGGGCGGCGAGTGCGAACTGCAGGACCTCGCGATGGGCTTCGGTCGCGACGACGCGCGCTATGAGCTGACCAAGCGGGTGGTCAAGGACAAGAGCTTCGGGCCGCTGATCTCGACCGACATGACCCGCTGCATCCACTGCACCCGTTGCGTGCGCTTCACCGAGGAAGTCCAGGGCGAGCAGGAGTTGGGCACGATCGGTCGTGGCGAGAACACGCTCATCTCGATGTTCATCGAGAAGGCGGTGGACCACGAGCTGTCCGGCAACATCATCGACCTGTGCCCGGTTGGTGCCCTCAATTCCAAGCCGGCCCGCTACCAGGGCCGCTCGTGGGAGATGACCGAGCAGCCCTTGCTCGCACCGCACGACGCGGTCGGCTCGAACCTTGCCGCGCACTTGCGCCGTGGCCAACTGATGCGCGTCGTCCCGCGGCCCAACGACGAGATCAACGAGACCTGGATCTCGGACCGTGACCGCTTCTCCTACGAAGGCATCTACGCCGAGGACCGTGCCCGCACCCCCATGATCCGTCGCGACGGCGCACTCGTGCCGACGACCTGGGAGGTTGCTCTTGAGGCGGCGGCACTCGCACTCAAGGACGCCGTGTCGGCGTACGGGGCGGAGCGGATCGGCGTGCTGGGGCTGCCGACGGCGACGCTGGAAGAGTCCTATCTCCTCGCCAGGCTCGGTCGCGCGCTGGGCACCCCGAACCTGGACCATCGGCTGCGTCGCCTTGACGTGCGCGATCAGGCGGCGGATGCGGATTACCCGGGCCTTGGCCTCCCGCTCGCGGCGGTCGACACGCTGGACGGCGTGCTGGTCGTCGGGTCGGACCTGCGTGCCGAGGCGCCCATCCTCGCGCATCGCTTGCGCAAGGCTGCGACCCGCAATGGTGCGCGTGTCGGCTTCGTCAACCCCGAGCGCTACGCCTATCGCTTCCCGGTGGCGGGCTATGCCGCGCCCGGCGCCGACGGACTTGTCGCCGAACTGCAGGCCGTGGGCCGGGCGGTCGCGACGGCGGCTGGCCAGGCCGCGCCTCCGGTGCTGGGCCATGGTGCCACCGATGCGAGCCATGCGGCGCTCGCCGCGGCGCTCATGAACGGCTCGCGCCGCATGCTGCTGCTGGGCAACCCTGACCGGCGTACGAGCTTCGACAAGTTCAATCCGTTTACGATCAAAGGCACGTCTGCGCCGGGGCTGACGCAGCTCGTCTTCGAGACGCTGCTCATCACGAGTTGGGACGAGACTGCCAGCGGCTACGGCCTGCTGGCTGACCCGTGCCACGCCGCTGCAGGCGCTGCGCGAATCGCGCCGTTTGATGGACCATCTGGGCTGGGCGCTGGTGCTGCCGCAGATGCTGGCGATGGGCGTCGCGGCGATCCTGTCGGCAGCCCCCCTGGCAGGGACGCACACGGCACTGGCAGCGCAGCGCTCACGGCGGAGATCCAGCGCATCGGCGTGACCGGTCGGCGCTGACGCCGCTCGAGGAGGAGCTTGTGAAGGACTTATTGCTGGACAATCGTCGATTCATCCACGAGGGTGTGCTGATGACCATGAATCGGTTGTGTTCATTCATACTCACGATCTTTTCATGAATGTTAGGGGCTTTGAAGATCAGAAACGGGGACAAAGTCGCTGACGTGCATGCAATTTTGCTGTCAGATA
>CAXBRZ010000206.1:0-5299 GCA_963978075.1 uncultured bacterium
AATCCTCCCTTCATTTTTGGGTGAACGTGATCGAGCGTGGCGTTACGTTTTAAGTGGTCCCCGCAATAGGCACAGCGGTTATCCCAGTCGCTGAGAATTGATTGCCTAAACCTTAACTTCGCCTCTTTTTTGTTTAAGTATTCGCCATCTTCGATGCGATGGTCCATACCCAGCAGTGGCTGGTTAAACGGTAGCGGTAGAAACTATTACGTGCTCTGGTGCTCTTCTCTAGTACAGCTAAACTTCGTTCGACCTACTGATTTTTCATGGACGACCAAACCGTTGCTGTCATTGCGATCATCGTTGCCGCCGGCAGCGAGCTGATCGGCATGAGCAGCCTCAAATCCAATAGTTGGATCCAGTTGATCCTCCAGGCACTTCGCCTGATGTTTCCCAAGCGCCGCTAATACCAACGAGGGCTTTGCTATGGCAACCAACAAGATCCGCCTCGGCGATTTGTTCCGCTACTACAAGGCCCTCCCTCACCAGATGGCCGCCATCACCGAGCTGGAACAAGCCATCAACAAGGCCAATCCCAACATTCTTGGCCGAGACCAAGGTTGGTTCAAAACTTGGAGTGTGGCCGGCAAACAAACCACTTTCCCCAACACCTGGGAAGGCGTGCTCGAAGCCGCCACCGAGCACCTGCCCATCAAGCGCGCCATCCTCCGTGAACTCGAAGCCATCGTGCGGCCCGAGTGCCTCATCGGCTTCGCCACCTCCGGGATCCCCCGCGCGCACATCGCCAGCGAACGTAATTGGCGCCGTCAGAGCGTCCGTGGTGTAGACCAGCACGTCGCCGCGCGCTGGCGGCGGGCGGACTGCGGACAAATCCGCGCCGCGGTCCGCCTCGCCTGCGGCCAACACTGAGGAACCGGCATGCCACTTGAACTGAATCCGAATTTCCACGAAGCCGGCAAGCGCTACATCCGCGAATTCTCGCCGGGCGACGATTTCTATGAAATGCTCATCGACGCACACCGTGGGCTCAGCGATGACGAGAGCGCGAAGCTCAACGCGCGCCTGATCCTGCTGCTGGCCAACCACGTCGGTGACCTGTCGGTGCTGCGCGAAGCGCTGCGGCTTGCGCGGCCCGATGGCAAGGCTGAATGAAGGAGACCCCCATGCAGATCGATTGCATCCATCACGTGGCCTACCGCTGCAATGACGCGAAGGAAACCGTCGAGTGGTACGGAAAAATGCTCGGCATGGACTACCTGCTCGCGTTTGCCGAGGACCGCGTTCCCTCGACCAAGGAACCGGATCCCTACATGCACATCTTTCTGAAGGCGGGCGACGGCAACGTGCTGGCCTTTTTCGAACTTCCGACCAAACCCGCCATGGGGCGTGATCCGAATACACCGCCCTGGGTGCAGCACCTCGCCTTCAAGGTGAAGGACCGCGAAACCCTGCTGCAGTACAAGGCCCATCTGGAAGCGAACGGCGTCAGCGTGCTCGGCGTCACCGACCACGGCGCGTTTCATTCGATCTACTTCTTCGATCCGAACGGACATCGTCTGGAACTGGCCTGCCCGGATCCCGATGCCGAGTCGATCGAGCGGGCGCTCGATGCCGTCAAATGGGAGATGCTGGACGAGTGGTCGCGCACCAAGCGCGCGCCGAAGATCGGTGCGTTCGCGCATGCGAGGGAGTTCGAGGGCCTTGAGTCGTGATCGACGCCACACACGATCCGTCGCTGCGCAGCTGGGTGGTCTCGGCCAATGACGAGGCCTGTGACTTTCCGTTGCAGAACCTGCCGTTCGGTCGCTGGCGGATGCGCGGCTCGCACGGTCCCTGGCGCGCGGCGGTCGCCATCGGCGATTCACTCCTCGACCTGCACGGAGCAGGTTTCACCGACAGCATCGACATCGCGCCGCTGCTGGCGATGGCGCCGGACGCACGTCGCGCCTTGCGGGCCCGCCTGAGCGAAGCCCTGCGCGAGGGCAGCGAGGCACAGGCGCGTCTCCTGCCGCACCTGCACCGCCAGTCGGACGTCGAACTGGGTCTGCCGTGCGAGACCCGCGACTACACCGACTTTTACTCCGGGATCCACCACGCGCTCAAGGTCGGCTCGCTGATGCGGCCGGACAATCCGCTGCTGCCCAACTACAAATGGGTACCGATCGGCTATCACGGCCGCGCCTCGTCGCTCGTGCCCTCCGGCACAGCGGTGCGCCGCCCGCAGGGCCAGACGAAACCGCCCCACCACGACGTGCCGGCACTCACGCCGTCGCGACGCCTCGACTATGAACTTGAAATGGGGATCGTCATCGGCGCGGGCAACGCGCTCGGGGAGGCGATTGCGGTCGATGAGGCGGAAGCGCATGTGGTGGGACTGACGCTCCTCAACGACTGGAGTGCGCGCGACGTGCAGGGTTGGGAGTACCAGCCCCTGGGCCCGTTTCTGGCGAAGAACTTCGCGACCACGCTCTCGCCGTGGATCGTCACGCTGGAGGCACTCGCCCCGTTTCGCGCACCGTTCAGCCGTCCGGCCGGAGACCCCGAGCCGTTGCCGTACCTGGACGCAGCGTCCGTCCGCGCGGAGGGCATGATCGACATCAAGCTCAGCGTGTCGCTCTCGACCGAACGCCTGCGCGAGGAGGGCGGGGGTGAAGTACTCCTCAGCACGTCCAACGCCACTGACGCCTACTGGACCGTGTCCCAACTCGTGGCCCACCACACGGTGAACGGCTGCAACCTCAACCCCGGTGACCTGTTGGGTACAGGGACGCTGTCAGGGCCCGAGCCCGCTCAGGGCGGCTCGTTGCTGGAACTGAGCAACGGCGGCAAGACCCCGCTGACGCTGCCCAACGGCGAGACACGCACGTTTCTCGAGGACGGCGACGAGGTGATCCTGCGCGGCGTGTGCCGGCGCGAGGGATTTCGGCGCATCGGTTTCGGCGAATGCCGCGGCAGGATCCTGCCGGCGCGCTGAGATAGGATCTTAAGTCACTTGGCGGCGAGCGGCGCCGAGGTATCGGTCAGCCAGTTCTCCACCAGAAGGCCGCGCACGCGGCGAAAGTCGCGCTCGTTGCTGCTCACGAGCACGTGGCCGCCAGCCCGCGCGTGCGCGGCGATCCACAGGTCGTTGGCACCGAGTGGCAGGCGGTTGCGCTCGGCCTCACGGCGGATCTCCGCGTAGTGCAGCTCGGTGCCGGGCTCGAGCGGCAGGATGTCGATCCCCTCGAGCACCACGTCGACCGCCGTCCGCATCCGGGCGGAACCGCGGCCTTCCACCGCGTAACGCAGTTCGCCGGCGATGACCACGCTGATGGCCACCTGACGCTCGCCGACGGACGCGATCCGCCGCACCAGCGGTCCGGCCGGATCGCGAATGAGTGCGGTCAGTACCGGCGTGTCGAGCAGGTACGCCACGTTCAGGGCGCCACGAGGTCCGGCTTCGGATCCTCGACGAGGACGAAGGACTCTTCGAGCCGCTCCAGCTTCGCCAGTGCCGCCAGCAGTGAGCGGGGACGAACCGGCGTCACCAGCAGCGAGTCGCCTTCGCGGCGGACGACCGCCTCGTCCCCGTCGAACTCGAACTCCCGCGGAATCCGCAGCGCCTGGTTGCGGCCATTGCGGAAGAGGCGCACATAGCGGACGCCGGGGGGCAGGGCGGAGGCGGGATCCTGTGGCATATGCTTAAGCCTATGCCAATCAGAAATCCACCGCAAGGTCTTGTTTCTGATGGCCCCTGCGACGCCGATCCGTTGCTGCTGGCTGACCGTGGCGTACCGCATCGGGCCACCGCCCCTTTCCCGCCGGCGCGTGCGACACTGCGGGCCCGATCCCGGAGCGCCACCCTTGAAAGCCGCCAACAGTACTGATTACCGCGAACTGGCCCGCCGCCGACTGCCGCACTTTCTTTTCGAGTACATCGACGGCGGTTCCTATGCCGAGCAGACCTTGCGGCGCAATGTCGAGGACCTGGCCGCGATCGGCCTGCGCCAGCGCGTGCTCAGGAACGTGGCCGATCTCGACCTGAGTACGACCCTCTGGGGCGAGACGCTGGCGATGCCGCTCGCACTCGCGCCGGTGGGCCTTGCGGGACTCGCGGCCCGCCGCGGCGAGGCGCAGGCGGTCCGAGCAGCGGAGGCCTGCGGCGTGCCGTTTACCCTCTCGACAGTTTCTGCCTGCTCGCTGGAAGAGGTGGCCGCCGCCGCGCAGCGGCCGTTCTGGTTCCAGCTCTACATGATCCGCGACCGCGCGTTCATGCGTGACCTTCTGGCCGAGGCGCTGCGCCATGGTTGTCGCACGCTCCTTTTCACGGTGGACCTGCCGGTGCCGGGCGCCCGCTATCGTGATGTCCGCTCGGGCCTGAGTGGCGCGCCGGGCCTTGCCGGGCGGCTGCGCCGCGCGACGCAGGCGCTCGCACGACCGCGCTGGCTGTGGGATGTCGCCCTGAACGGCCGGCCGCTCACGCTCGGCAACGTAGCGCCGATTCTGGGGAAGGACTCCGGGCTTGAGGATTTCTTTGCGTGGCTGAAAGGCAACTTCGATGCCGGCATCACCTGGGCCGATCTCGAGTGGATCCGTGCGCAATGGCCCGGTCAGATCGTCGTGAAGGGCATTCTCGACGTGGAGGACGCGCGCGAGGCGGCCCGCATGGGCCTTGATGGCCTCGTCGTCTCCAACCACGGAGGCCGGCAACTCGACGGCGTGCCCTCAACCGCCGTTGCGCTGCCCTCGATCGCACAGGCGGTCGGCAACGAGCTCACCGTGCTCGCCGACGGTGGCGTGCGCAGCGGTCTTGATGTCGTACGCCTTCTGGCCCTCGGCGCCCGGACAGTCCTGATCGGGAGGCCCTGGATCTACGCACTGGGTGCCGGCGGCGAGGGCGCCGTGCGTCATCTGCTGGCGCTCATCGAAGCGGAAATGCGCGTGGCCATGGCCCTGACCGGCTGCACGCGCATCGCCGACATCGACGAGCGCATCCTCATCGCACCGCGCTGACGGACGGCCAGCGACGACCGCAGATCTCTTTCTTATTTTTGGAAAGGGATATGCGAATACATTCAATTTCTGTGCAACGCCGACCACCTTAACCTCCCGCATACCGGTACCCGCAAAGGCCGGCACCCGTCACTCAAGAGGTCGTGGTCTTGGACAGCAACAATCCCCTGGGTCTGCGTGGCATCGAATTCGTCGAGTTCTGTGGCGGCGCGCTGGCGCAGCTCGATGCCCTGTTCCTCGCCTTCGGCTTCAGCCGGACCCGGCGTCACCCGACGCGCGACATCACGCTCTACCGCCAGCACGACATCCACTTTCTCCTCAACGCACAAGCCGACGGCTTCTCCGC
>CAXBRZ010000207.1:0-5296 GCA_963978075.1 uncultured bacterium
GACGGCAGCAAGCCGGAATCGATCTTGCAGCGGTTCGTCTAGCAGTCGCGGGCTCTTGTACTCTCCTAACGAGCGATCATAAGTCCAGGTGTCGCGGTTGTCGGTGTGCTGGTACTCGACGAGCGGAGTAACGCGTAGGCCTTCAGCGGGTTCCCACACGAGGGTGGCGCGCGCAGCGGTGATGGTCTGACCGTTGGTATTGGTGCGCACTGTGGCGCCGGAGGAGCCCACATGATCGACGAAGCCGCCGTCATGCTGGTATATGCCAGCCAGTCGCAGCGCGAGCGTCGGGGCGATTGGTAGATTGACCGCGCCCTGCGCGCTACCGCCACCTGCCCCCTTGGATTGGACGTAGCCGTCAGCGGCTAAGTAGCCTTCGAAACTGCCTAAAGTTGGGGCTGTGTTGACGAAACGGATCGTACCGCCGAAGGACTCGGCTCCGTACAGTGTTCCCTGTGGGCCGCGCAGAACCTCGACGCGATCCATATCGAAGAAAGCCGGCTCAAACGCGCCCGCGAAGCCAAAATTACCGAAATTGATCGACACGTCGTCTATATACATGCCCGTGGTTGTGGAGGTGCCACCACCCGCGCTGATGCCACGCACCGCGAACGACGCTGTGCCTGGCGCGCCGGCAAAATCTGAGGACACGCCAGGGACGTGATTGACGAGATCCTGCAGGTCGACACTTCGTGAAGAGGCAAGGTCGGCGGCGGTCATAACGCCGATACTTGCCGCCACCTTGTTCAGCGGCTCGGCGACCTTATTGGCCGTGACAATTACGTCTTCAAGTACGTCAGCGGATGGTGGTGGCGCAGCCAGAGTTGACGCTGCAGTGGCGAGCAGAATGCTGCTCAAGAGCGATTGTGAGGGGAGGCGCATGGGGACTCCTTGACGCTGATGGTTTTTGGCTTGGCGAGAGGCTAGCAGAGTTGCCCTCGCGAGGGGCGGCGGGTGTCTTCTCAGGACATTACGACCCTGTCACGTGAATTGGCCAACGGGTCGGCGAATGCGCAATGACACGCCCGAAATTTGAGCCGTCCAGTGACCTAGGAAGCTGTCGAGCGCACGGTCAGGGGGAGCTTTCGAAACGGGGAGACCATCCGGCGGGGCGTGCCACCGAGCAACCGCGAGCGGGAGTTTTGGACGGACCGGACTGTTGGGTCATGGCTCGCCCATGATTCGGACCGGAGAACTGCTTGGATTCGTGCGAGGTCACTCCAACAACATATGAGCGTCGCAAGGCGCTTGTCGGTTTTCTGCTCGACCATCCCGGCCCGGTCGGAATTTGTTGTTGTCGCGCATCATTTAATGTATATTGATGATGTACATTTAAACAAAGCACAGTTATGGCCCTACAAATCGCAAACCCCAGCGTGGTGGCGAAGATCGAAAAGTTGGCGAAGGCCACTGGGTTGACGAAGACGGCGCTCGTCGATTTGGCGGTTGACCGACTGGTTTTGGAAACACAACCACCCGCCGATTCTCGACGGGTGCAGAGTCTGTTGGCGCAATTCGACGCCATTCCGGATCGGACCGATTTGTTTGATCCATTGGTATGGGACGAACAAGGGTTGCCTCGTTGATCGTCGTGGATACATCGGCCATTGTGGCCATTGCCTTGGGGGAGCCGGAACGTCAGGTTTTTCTGGACGCGATCGGACGGACCGAGCGGGCGTTCATCAGCACGGTTTCGGTCGTTGAGGCGCAGATGGTGGTGCACGGTCGTCGTGGGCCGAGAGCCGTGTTCCTGCTTGACGATCTGCTCCAAGTTCCACCCATGGAGATCGTTGCCCCTGAGTTCGCCGAAACGAGGGCTGCGTATGCGGCATTCGCGTTGTATGGAAGGGGCTCCGGGCATCCGGCTGGACTGAATTTCGGTGACGTATTCAGCTACGCGCTTGCCAAGGTTCGCGGACTGCCGTTGTTGTTCAAGGGCGACGACTTTTCCAAAACAGATTTGCGCAGTGCGCTCTGAGCGTAACGGCTAGCCTTTTCACCTAAATCTTTGAAGTCACCTATCAGTGAATCTTCTCGATCCACCTGGTTGCCCGCAATTGCGTTCGGCGGCGTTGATACGCCGTCGATTTCGACGCGAACCGCAATTCCTGATCGCTCTTCGTAAACTCATATCGGGGAAACGACTGGACTGCCGTACGTTCGTGCAAACGGCAGGTGGCGTTCAATCGGATCACAGCGGTCTCGCTGGTGTGGCGGATTTGAACGGTATGCTCCTCGCGTCTGCCGTGACCGCGCCGGTTGTCAGGGCCACTCCGCTGAAGCCGCGATTTAAAAACGCCGTTACATCAGGCACCGAGACGATCCCAAATCCTCGCCGTATATGCGGCAATGTAAGTCAAACTCTTCGATCGAATGGGTGATGGCCATTGCATGCGTGTTGAATCTCGGTTCATTGCCAACCTTTCGGATGCCGATAGCGCTCTCGCCGGGATAGCGGCGTAGGGTCCGACGGTTTTGGCGCGACACTGAAGCTGGATAACCCAGTCATGCGCTCGCACAGGAAGAGACTTAACGATCAGTGTTTGCGCTCGCGTCCCTGAACTTCGGCAAGGCTCAGTATGCTCCGTGAGCAATAGTCTCCGGCCGGCACGCTTGCCAGCGCTCGGAAGGCGCGCGGTCGGCGCCATGCGCTTTGGTGCGATCGGGAGAGTAATGGCAAGTCGCAAAGACGCCCGCGAACGGGCTTGCGTAGTCGCTGGAGCTTGGTGGGGCACCTCGCGACAGGCCGCAATATCGATCCACTCGGACCTCGGATCAGCGAGCAGCCCAGCCTTGGTGCGATGACTTGCGGAGCGGTTGGACTAGATTCTTCGTTGCCGCAAACGCACAAGATCGCGGGCGGCGCCAATGGCTGGCTTATTGGTGGGCGCGACAGGGATCGAACCTGTGACCCCTTCCATGTCAAGGAAGTGCTCTACCGCTGAGCTACGCGCCCCATTTTGGAAGCGCGAGAGGATACAGGGGAGAGGTTCGTTCGGCAACTGGGTGCGCCACCCGGCGTGCCACTCCACCGGCATGAATGCGGCACTACCCAAGCACATTCGGCGGTAGTATCAACATCGCGGGGGAATCCCGTATTCGGAGATCTACATGTCCTTATCCCTCGCCTTGCGTCTTGCCCTTGCGGTGGGTTTTGCTGTTCCGGCCCTCGGTCAAGCAGATGTGCCTGCCATGGTGTCCGCGAAACCCGTCAAGGTGTCGGCTGCCGATGCAGCAGGTCCGGTCTTCAAAGGCGTTTTCGCTGCGAAAGACACGTCCTCCACGGACGGCCCCGCGACAGACGTGGTCATGCTGCGCTCCAAGGACAAGCGTATGACGGTGGGTCTGTACAAGGCCGGCCCTTCGGAGTCGGATATCGCTGCGTACCCTGAAGACGAGTTTTTCTACCTCCTTGAGGGCGCCATCACCCTAACCTCAGCGGACGGGTCGGTGGTCGCGGCGAAGGCGGGCGAGGGCGTCGCCATCCCCAAGGGCTGGAAGGGACACTGGTCGACGCGTGGCTACCGCAAGTACTACGTGGTGTACGAGACGCCTGCAGGGCACTAGCCCTTCGGTTTTCAGCGCGCGAGGTCCGCGGCAGGTGCCAGGAGAAGCAGGATCCCCAGGACCGCAAAAATGCTCGCTGCCACCCCATGCACGAGGCGCACCGGCAGTCGGTGCGCCAGTCGGTCGCCCAGGAGCACCGCCGGCACATTGGCGAGCAGCATCCCGACCGTGGTGCCACACACGACCATCAGGACCGACGGGTAGCGGGCGGCGAGTGCAACGGTGGCGATCTGCGTCTTGTCGCCCATTTCGGCGAGGAAAAAGGCGGCAAGCGTCGTGACGAAGATGCTGGATCGGCGCTTCGCGAGCGCGTCATCCTCGTCCAGCTTGTCCGGGATGAGGATCCAGACGGCCATCCCTAAAAAGGATGCGGCAAGTCCGTAACGCAACGCCTCGGGGGAGATGACGCCCACTAACAGTCGACCGAGGAGTCCCGCCAGCGCATGGTTGAGCAACGTGGCGCACAGGATGCCCATAATGATCGGTGTTGGACGCCGATAGCGGGCGGCGAGCAAAAACGCCAACAGTTGGGTTTTGTCGCCGATCTCGGCAAGTGCGACGATGCCGGTTGAGACAAGGAAGGCTTCCATCCACGTAGCATAGGGAAACTTAAGCGCCGGTTCATCTGCCAGTCGTTATCATGCCGGGCATGCAGGCCGCCTCCCAACACCCGTCGCACGGCTTTTTAAGAGTCGCTCTTTTGCTGTCGGTGCTGGTCTCGGGCGCGTGTGGGCTGGTCGCATCCACCTGGTCAACGTTCGGCCATACCTGGGATGAGCCGGAGCATCTGGCTGCCGGCCTGCAGTTGGTGGATACGGGACACTACGATTACGACATCCAGCACCCGCCGATTGCGCGGGCGCTGCTGGCGATAGGGCCTTATCTCGCCGGTGCGCGGTCCCAAGGTTTGCCGCCTCCGGACGGCAAGCCCGAGGGCGTCGAGATCCTCTACGGTGAGGGCCATTACGAGCTGTATCTCACGCTTGCGCGTGCCGGAACGCTGCCGTTTCTTGCCTTGCTGCTTGTCGTCACCTACGCACTCGCGAGGGTCTGGCTAAGTCCTCCCGAGTCGCTCGTGGCGGCGGCGTTGCTCGCCGCGACGCCCACGGTACTTGGCCATGCGGGACTGGCGACGCTCGACGTGGCGGCGGCAGCCACCTGCCTCTTGGCGCTCTACGCTCTGCGCCAGTGGCTTTGGCAAGGTCGTTGGTGGCAGGCCATCGCAATGGGGCTTGCCGCCGGTCTCGCGCTTGGCACGAAGATGTCCTCCATTCCGTACGGAGGCATCGCCGCTTCTGTCTTGATCGCAAGCCACCTGCTGGATTGCCGCCACCGCGTGGTGCAGGGCGAACCGGTGGGCCGGTTCCAGTGGGTCGGTGGTGGCGTGCTCGCGCTGCTCATGGCGGGCGCCGTCCTGACCTATGCCTACGGCGGGCGCTGGATCTACCTGACCGATCCGATCCATCACTTCGACCAGGCGATCGGCTATCTCTTTGGTTACAAGACGGGCCTTCTGAAAGAGCCGGCCTATGACTTTTTCGAAGCTGTGCCGGTGCCGCTCGCGTTGCAGTGGTACCTCGGCGCCTTGCAGGCGATTACCGTGCACAACGACACCGGCCACCTCTCGTACCTGCTCGGTGACCTGCACAAGGGCGGATGGGGCGGGTTCTACGTGCTGGCGCTCGGCGTGAAGACGCAGTGGCCACTCCTGTTCGGCGGTCTCGCCGGC
>CAXBRZ010000208.1:0-5287 GCA_963978075.1 uncultured bacterium
AGGCCGCCGTGCGTCTTCCGCCACCGAAAGTACGTCTTGTCCGTCACCCCGAGCGCCTTGCAGGCCTCGGCGATCGTCTTGCCCTGGCCGATCAGCACATCTGCCTCACGCAGCTTGTGCTTGATCCCCTCGGCCGTGAACCGTTGTTTCGCCATGTTCCAGGTCTCCGTGTTCCGCCATTCTAGGGAACATCAACCTGGACCAGGAATTCACGGGCGGGTCAAATCGACGGGCGCCGGTCCCGGCGCCCGTTCAGTTCGTTGCCTGATAGAGCGTGGCAAAAGTCTCGCGCAGGCGATTTTTCTGTACCTTGCCCATGGTGTTGCGCGGAAGCTCTTCGAGCACGAGGATGCGTTTGGGTACCTTGTAGGCTGCAAGACGTTGACGCAGCGTGCTGATCAGCACGTTTTCCTCAATCGTGATGCCGGGACGCACCGTCACAGCGGCGGTCACTCCCTCGCCAAAGTCCGGATGAGGGACGCCAAAAATAGCGCTTTCCGTGATGTCCGGAAGACTGTCGAGTTCCATCTCGATTTCCTTCGGGTAGACATTGTATCCCCCCGTGATGACCAGATCCTTGGCTCTGCCCGAGATGTGCACATAGCCGTCCGCATCGATTGAGCCGAGGTCTCCGGTGCGGAAGTAGCCATCCTCCGTGCGGTCGGCAGCCGTTTTTTCCGGTGAGCGCCAGTAGCCGGCACAGACGTTGGGACCGCGGACCTCGATCATCCCGACGGCCTCTCCGTCGTCAGACGGTAGGGCGTCGGTGATGCGCAGTTCGACGCCTGGCAGAGGCAAGCCGACGGATCCGGGCTTGCGTACGCCGTCATAGGGGTTCGATGTATTCACCAGCGTTTCGGTCATGCCGTAGCGCTCAAGAATCGCTTTCCCGGTACGGTTCTCGAATTCGCGATGTGTCTCGGCCAAGAGGGGAGCGGAGCCGGAGACAAACAACCGGACTCCCCGCACAGCCTCAGCGGTCAGGGCCGGCGAGGCAAGCAGGCGGGTGTAATGGGTGGGTACGCCCATGAACACGGATGCAGTACCCAACGCAGCCAATGCCTCGGCGGGTTCGAAGCGCCGATGGATTCTCACCGAGGCGCCTGAGTGGAACATCGCATTCAGGCTCAGGAACAAACCATGGACATGGAAAAGCGGCAGGACGTGAACCAGGCGATCGGATGCCTGAATATGCCAGGCAGAAGCCAGGGCGGCCGCATTGGCGAGGAGGTTGCCGCAGGTCAGCATGGCGCCTTTGGAGCGCCCGGTCGTCCCCGACGTGTAGAGGAGGGCTGCCAGTGCTCCGGCATCCGAGGTAGCGCAGACGGCGGGGGGGCGGGTCAGCTCCAGTTGCTCGAAATAGGTCCCCTCTCCCGAATCGCCGAAAGTGGCCACCTTCGGTACCTTGCAGATACCGGCAACGGCCTGGGCCTCGGCTTCCCGTCGCGGTGACGCGAGGAAAAGAGCCGGTTGGCTGTCTTGCAGAAAATATTCCAGTTCCTTAGTCGTATAGGCAGTATTCAACGGCACCACGACGGCCCCGATCCGAAGGCAGGCGAGGTAAACGAGCACGCCATCCAAGGACTTGCCGACCTGCATCGCGACGCGGTCTCCCTGGCGGACCCCCAGGGCCTGAAGGACGGCGCCATGACGTCCGGCCAGATGGTCGACGGCGGCATAGTCGAGGCTCTGCCCCCGGTCGTCCTCAAGGCACGGAAGCGCCGGATGGCGGTGCGCGCGAGCCTCAATCCACTGGTAGGGGGCAGAAAAATCCATCGGGAATCCTCGTCCGGTCGTGACGCCCAGTCTCACCAATGAACCTGCCGGCGGTCAATGCGGCGGACACGGCGCGAAATCGGCGCCTCGGATATGGAACAATAGTGGACGGAAGCAGCCTGCGGAGTGTCCGGAGGCTCGCCGTGGTGTCGGTCGAGGTCGGTTCATGAGCGTGCTCGGATTCAAGGATCGCGAAGGGGTCATCTATCATGGCCTCGCACTACTGTATGTCACCGTGGGATATGCCGGTGGATGGTGGGCACTGTTCCATGGCGGCTTCTGGCCGGTCCTGTTGGGTGTCCTGTCGCTTTCTCATGCCATGGTAATTGCCGCCTATCTGCTCCATGAATGCGGGCACAACGCGGTATGCGCCAGCAATGCGGGCAACGCGCGACTTGGCAACCTCCTGACCTGGGTAACGGGTAGTGCCTACGGTACTTATGAAGACATCCGCTACAAGCATTTCCGCCACCATGTCGACAGTGCGGATGTGATGTGGTTTGAGTCGCGCAAATGGTTCAATCACCATCCCATCAGCGCTAGAGTCGTCCAGACACTGGAATGGTTCTACATTCCTGCGCATGACATCGTGATGCATTTCATTATGGTGTTTGGCGCATTCATCATTCCCGCGAGGCGCTCGCAGAGAATGCGAAATTTGGCCGTAATTTTGTTGCGCGGCAGCGCTTTCGCCTGGATTGCATGGACCTGTCCGCGTGCGGCCATCGGCTATGTCGTTGCCTACCTCCTCATGATGACGGTACTTCGTTTCATGGACGCCCTGCAGCATGACTATGGTGGAACGCCGGTCCTGTTTGAAGACGTCAAGATGCCGCACCGAGGGGATCGGACGTACGAGCAGGCGCACACTTTTTCCAATCCATTTTCCCTACGGTT
Organism: uncultured bacterium; assembly: GCA_963978075.1. GTDB lineage: Bacteria > Pseudomonadota > Gammaproteobacteria > Steroidobacterales > Steroidobacteraceae > CAIKZZ01. The sequence goes on from CAXBRZ010000208.1 coordinate 2,674, forward strand.
TCCCTGGGTGAACCTGTTGGTTCTCAATTTCGGGTATCACAACGCCCACCACGCACGACCGATCGTTCCTTGGTACAAGCTGCCTGCCTTGCATCGCGAACTTTTTGGTCTGGACGAGCGTCGCGTCATTCTGTTCTGGCCATCCCTGAAGAGTTTTCATCGCTACCGCGTGTCGCGGGTGGTCGGGGAATCAACGAGTGAGGAAGGGGAGAGTTATCTTGCGCTGGCGCGCACCGGTGATGTCAGCGGCGGTAATGCCGTCTCATTCTTGACATCTTTCTAAGGGGGCATTGTGCAGAAACTAGAGGTCTATCAATCGCTCTGGGCGATGGATTTTCGCAATCCCAATGTTCCTGAGCGAGGTCATGCCCGTAACTTCGAAATCATGGCCGAGGCTGGTTACGACGGTGTCTGCCTTGACCCTGCGGTGAGCGATCTTGCCAAGTACGAAGCGACCCTGCCTTACTTTGAGAAATACGGTCTCAAGAGCATGGTCAACCTGTTTCCGCGCAAAAGCCGCGACATGGGCGTGCTTCTTGATTTTGCGCGGCGCGCGAATGCCACCAAGATCAACGTAATCGGGCAGGTGACGCCGGTCAGCGTGGCCGGTGCGATCCCGCTGATCTATCGTTGGATGGATCAGGCGGAAGCGAAGGGAATGGAATTGCTCTTCGAGACTCATCGGGACAGCCTTCTGAACGATCTTTATTACACACTCGAAGTGCTGGATGCGATTCCAGAATTGTTGCTTACGGCAGATCTTTCGCATTTTGTGCTGGAGAGGGAATTCACTCTGCCGCTATCGCTGCGGGACAGATCATTTCTGCAACGTATCCACGATCGCAGCGACTGCTTCCAGGGCCGAGTGGCGTCGCGCGAGCAGATCCAGGTGCAGTTGGACTTTCCGCAGCATGCGCCGTGGGTCTCGCTATTCAAGCAGCTCTGGAAAGAAGGATTGCGCAGCTGGCGTGCGCGAAATGCACCGGATGCGATCTGCGTTTTTCTCTGCGAGTTAGGGCCGCCGCCTTATGCCATCACTGATGCCAATCGGCTGGAACTTTCGGACCGCTGGCAGGAAGCCCTGACTATCCGCGCGTGGGTGCGGGAGTTGTGGGCAGAGCTTGAGGCGGAATCGGCAGCCATTGAGGGCGCAGCGCGTGTCTGAGCCGTTCCGGAAATACCTCTGCCAGTTCTGTGGCTATATCTACGATGAAGGCATCGGAGATCCCGCGCATGGGCTTGCTCCAGGGACGCGATGGGCGGACGTTCCCGAAGACTGGGGATGCCCGGACTGTGCGGTAACCAAGGCCGACTTCGCCTTGTTTGAAGGTTAGCGCGGTCCTGCGGTTCGCCTATTCGTAGCGGTGGTCATGGAAGAGTTCGGACGCGGTCTGGTAGTAGGCGACGGCCAATTTTTCCAGAGCCGGATTAATCGCGGTCTGGATCAGGCGGTCTGCAGAGCGGTCATAGCGATAATTCCAGACCTGCCGCTGCATGCCCAGCACGACGAGGTGCTCGCCGTTATATAAGCCGACGTCGTGGTTGTGACTGAACAGCATGACCGGAGGATCAGGTGTGTCGGCGAGGATGTCACGACCGAAAAAGGGTGCCTGATAGGGAAGCCCGAGCATTCCGAGGACGGTTGGCGCCAGATCGATCTGGCTGGCCAGTTCATCAACAACGGCAGGCTTGACGATTCCCGGTCCCCAGATCAGGCAGGGAATTTCATAGCTGCGAATGGGAATCTGCGACGTTCCGTAGACCCTTGCTCCGTGGTCCGCAACGATGACGAACACGGTTTGGGGAAACCAGTCGCGGCGGCTTGCCTGCTTCAGGAAGTAATCCAAAGCGTAATCCGCATAACGAACTCCGGCTTCACGGCCGCCACCTTTCTCCGGGATACCGGGCAAACCTGCCCGGAAGGTGAACGGCTTGTGATTGGAGGTCGTCATAATCTGCGCGAAAAAGGGCTTCCCGCTGCGCGCCTTCGCATCAAAGTGTTCGAGCGCGGCGTCGAAGAGATCCTCGTCACTTACGCCCCAGATGTTTTCGAATCTTGCCGTCTGGATGGCGGTACGGTCTACGACCTCGTAGCCGTTGGATTCGAAGAACTCGTTCATGTTGTCGAAATAGCCGTATCCGCCGTACAGAAAGCTCGTGGAGTAGCCGGCCTCCCGCATGACCTTGCCCCACGTGGCAATGTTGCCGTTATTCGGCCGTCGTACGATGGAAACCGTCGGAATGGGCGGGAAAGAGCTCGAAATAGCCTCCAGTCCACGCACCGTACGAGTTCCTTGCGCATACATGTGTGTGAACCAGAGTCCTTCTTTGCCGTACGCATCCAGATGCGGCGTCAGATCCTTGGATCCTCCGAGTGCCGCACTGAATTCCGCCCCGAGTGACTCCTCCATGACCACAATGACATTCAGTTTTCCCAAGCCACGTGGATTTGCCGAGAATTGGCGGTCCAGCCTTCCGGTGCGGCCGGGCAACTGCTGGCCACCGAGTCGGACGAGTTGCTCATTCAGGATCCGGAAGCTGTCCGCTGGGCTGAGAGTGCGGTAGTACGCGTGATAGTCAATCTCGCTTGTACGCAATGCCTCGAAGAATTGGG
>CAXBRZ010000209.1:0-5250 GCA_963978075.1 uncultured bacterium
GTGACCAGGTGACCGTCGGCGTTTTCGGCAGCTCCGTCCATCACGCTTGAGGGCAGGTGACGCGTTTCGCGGATGAGGAGCCCATTCAGTGTGAGTGAATGATCGCCCCCGTCGAAGTACTGGTACATCCCGTCAACGCCGACGTCGCGATAACGGTCGGTCGCCGTCTGCAATGGATCCGGCCGCACGGTTGAATCCAGCAACAGTGCGCCAATATGCCAGTGGTGCGCGCCGTTCTCGCGGTCATAGGCTGCCCTGAGGTAGGGCGCGATCCCGGAGAGGTGGCTGCTGTCCTCTTCCGACAGACCGACATTGCCGAGCCAGCGGGCGGAAAGACTCTTGTAACCTCCGGCCTCGAGATACAGCGCTCCGTCGATCATTGCATAGGCGCTCGCGCCGACAACGGTCCCGCCAAGTTCCGCGATGACGGGCGCTGCCGCAGGTTCCACCCCAAGCTCAGATCCGATGTAGGGGAACCCCCAGGCCGGCGTCGTGTTCCACAAGTCCTGCGCAGTCGGATTGTTGTTGAGCGACATACCCAGCACCGCATAGTGCTGCCCCAGCGACACTGTCCTCGCGTACCGAAGATCGATGTTGTCCCAGGACACGGCGCGTTCGATACCGCTGTACGTTACCTGGGCAAAAAGACCTGCGTGCTCCCCCAGCTTGCCGCCATAAAACAGGCTGAGCTGGTCCATCGTAAGGTTGTCGTTGGTTGAGACGTGCTCGGCCGGAGGGTCGGGCTGGTCCTTCGTGGTGTGCGTGTAGCCCCCCTCGATCATCAATGCGATCGGCATCGCCGATCCGCCGTTGCTCCACGTGTACCCGTTCAGTTTGAACTGGCGGCCATACGGAGTCAGCGCGGGCCCGAACGAGACGGTATGGCATTGCTCGCACGCCGCACCGGTCTGGCGCGCGAAGCTCGGCAATGCGTCCGAGACCATTGACAGCGTCAGCCCCACCATCACGGCTGCGACCTGAACTAAATCACGGACCGCTAAATAACGAGTTGTGTAATTTCTCATCCCTGAAATCCCTCCACTGCAAGTCAAGGCAAAAGCCGTTTCGCCTGTTCATCAACGAAAAGCGATTTAAGTTAAGCAAGGGGGCGGATGGTGACTGCTGAAGCTGAAATAAAACGAGACACAATTCACGAATTAATGTCGGCGCAGAAGATTGTTGCATTCGAAATTTTAATTTTTTTCAATTAATCATCCAGAATATGCAAAATACGCAAACCCACGCGCACTCAGGGGAGTCAGCTCGAGGGCACGCCACACACCTCAGAGATACGGCGTGGTGGCCTTCGGTCTGGTCCGAAACGATGAGAGGGGGAAACATGCAATCGGTATTACGTATTTTGGTCGCGGGACTGGCATGTGCATGCACATCGGTGGAATACGCCAGAGCGGCGCCTCCGACGGGAGATGTGCTGCTGATTCGCGGACATATTTATACGGCGGATCCTGCGCAACCGTGGGCAGATGCAATCGCCATTCGTGCTGGCCGCATCGTAGCCGTGGGCCGCGAAGCAGAGGCACGCCGGTCGGTCCCCAAAAACACTGCTACAATCGACCTCAAGGGGCGCACCGCGCTGCCTGGCCTCGTCGATGCCCATGTGCATCTGCTTTTTGGGTCTCTTGAGCTTGCCGGCCTGAACCTGTCGACGCCGTCACGCAGCATCACAGCGGATCAAGTGGCGGCATTCACTCAGCAAGTCACGGCTTTCGCACAAGCGAATCCTTCGAGCGCACTCCTCATTGTCCGGGCTGACTTTGCGACTGCGGACCCTCTGGCGCCGCATCACGAAATGCTTGACGGGATCGTCGCGGACAGACCGGTCGTTGTGCACAACACCTCCGAACACGCACTGTTTGTCAATGCAAAGACGCTCGCGCTGGCTGGTATCGGCGATGCGCCGCTTGCGGATCCTGCCGAAGAGAAAGGAGTCCTCCGGGACGCCTCCGGCCACCCCACCGGCGTGCTGCTCGAGGCTGCGCAGGAAACTGTCGAACGTGCCGTGCTGCCGCTCATACCTGACGCGGAAAAGCTCCGCCTTCTCCAAATCGGCATGCGGCATCTGAATTCGTTTGGCATCACGAGCATTGTCAATGCCACGGGTGACCTTGCCGAACTCGACCTCTACGGAAAATTGCGGGACTCAGGGCAACTTACCTTGCGGACGCGTACAGCATTCGGAGCGGTGGCATATCCACACCGGCTCAGTGCACAGTTTCTGGCTGATCTCGAACTTGCCCGTACCAAGTACCATGACGAATGGGTCGCGGCCAATCTGGTCAAATTCTTCGCCGACGGCAGCACCGGACTCGCGCCACCTATCGTGTACGTTCCGAATGATTACCGCAGCCTTGTGAAGGAACTGGACCGTCGCGGCTATGACCTCATGACCCACGCGCAGCGCGGAGACTCGGTGCACCTGATTCTGGATGCCTACGCAGGGGCAGTCTCCGCCAACGGCCCGCGCGATCGACGGATGCGGATCGAGCACAACTTTCTGGTGCGCGATGGGGACCTGGCCCGCTACCGGTCCCTTGGAGTCTCCGCAGGCATCCAGCCTGATTTCTGCTGCCAGACCCTCGGCACGGGATACGACGCCGCGGATCCGACGGTGGCCGACCGATGGCGGTCCTTGCTGGACTCTGGCGCCAACCTCGCCATGTCCACCGACTGGCCCTGCAGCTGGCCACCCGATCCTTGGGTCAATGTGAAACAGGCCGTGACCCGGCAGGTCTGGCACTCGGAGGATACGGGACCGCTCCTGACGCAGCCCTTTGATGGCGCCAACCAAGGGGGCGCGAAGCCTGTCGCAGACACTTTCTACCATCCTGAGGAGCGGATAACGGTTCGTGAGGCAATCGATGGCTACACGCGCGGCTCCGCTTACGCCGCACGCGCAGAGGACCGAGTCGGACAACTGACCGTGGGGCACCTCGGGGATGTGGTCGTGCTCTCGGCGGACCCGTTTGCGGCCGGGCTGGAGGAACTGGGCAATATCCATGCCGAGCTGACGCTCGTGGGCGGTCGCGTCGTATTTGAAGCGCCGCACTGATGGCACCGGAGCGCGCCGCGCCCGCGCTGCCGCGCCCGTGGCAGGCAGCGCGGCGCGGCCACTGGGCAATCCTCAGAACCGACAATCCTGCAACGGAACGATTCGGGTCTTTTTGATCGATTTATGACCGAAGTACAGCATTAAAAAGACCGGAATCATCAGGTAGCTGGTGATGAAATCAAACCAGGAAAACGGTTGAGCCGAAAAGACCGACGCATTCGCGCCGAACAACACGGCCACAAAAAGCATCAGTGATAGCCAGGTTCCATAGGGATAAAACTTTGCCTTGAAGCGCAACTCATCGACACTACGGCCTTGGGCAATCCACGCGCGCCTGAATCTGAGATGGCAGATCGCGATACCCAGCCAGATGAGGAAACCGGTAAGGCTGCTCGCGTTATAGAGCAACTGATAGATTTTCTGGTCGCCCACATAGCTTGAGAAGAACGCCAACGCTCCAACCACGCCTGTGGCGAGGAGCGCGCGCACCGGGACTCCACGCGGACTGACCGATGAAAACGTCCTCGGCGCCTTGCCCACGCATGCCATGGCATAGAGCATCCGAGTTGACACGTAGAACGCGGAATTTCCACACGAGAGGACAGCCGTCAGGATCACTGCATTCATCAGGCTCGCCGCGTAGTAACCGATATGCGGGACCTTCGCAAAGACCATGGTGAACGGAGAATAGGCCACATGCGACTCGTCGCCATTTAAAAGATCAGGATTATTGAACCCCACCAACGCCCCGATGACGAAGATGGCGCCCACATAAAAGAGCAGGATGCGCCAGAACACGCTTCGGATTGCACGAGGCACGTTGCGGGTAGGATCCGCCGTCTCGGCAGCTGCAAGACCCACGCCTTCCGTGCCCTGGAATGAAAAGCCGGCGACCATGAAGACACCGAGCACACCCCCCAGCCCGTTCACAAACGGCGCGACTCTGCCCGTCGCATCGTCACGGAGGCTCCAGTTGTGAAAGCCTACCGGTGCATCGCCCATACCGCCAAAGATCAGCAGCAGCCCCACGGCGAGAAAAACAATGACCGTCAAGACTTTGATGCCCGCAAACCAGTATTCAGCTTCGGCATAGGCCTTGACCGTCATCCAGTTGAGGCCGAGAAGCAATACAAAAAATCCCATCGCCCATAGCGTCGTGTTGGCATGCGGAAACCAGAACTTGACGATCATGGCCCCCGCCACCAACTCCGCGGCAAGGGTGATCGTCCAACTGAGCCAGTAATTCCAACCCGCAGCGAAGCCCAGCGAACCATCCACAAATCGGTCGGCATAGGCCTCGAAGGACCCGGCGATCGGTAGTTGCGTGGCCATCTCGCCGAGCGACTGCATCATGCAGTAGACGGCGAGCCCCATGATGGCGTAAGCCACCAATGCTCCGGCAGGTCCCGCTTGCGCGATCGCGCTGCCACTGGCCAAAAAAAGGCCGGTACCGATCGCTCCGCCCACAGCGATCATGCTCAACTGGCGGGCACTGATGGATCGGTGCAGTTGCTGCTCTTCCGCGGGGCTGTCCATCATGGCTCGGGGCTCGTTCGGCTAAGGGCTAGAACTCGACCCTACCCGTCTCCTGCTGCGCCGTCACTAGTTGCTTTCCTTGGGGTTCCCGGTGGCCCGGTCCGAACTGCCGCGAGGGGCCGGGGAGTGGTACCGTGTGGCGGGAGTTGCCACGGGGGATTGCCGGATGCGCGCGACACGCTGGGTTCTGTCACTTGTTGTCCTGTTGATGGTGAATTCGGTGGCACGGGGGCAGGAACGCGCTACCGCCGACCTCATCCTCGTGAATGGCCATATCCTGACCCTGGATACTCTGGACCACACCGCGAGCGCCATGGCCATCCGCGACGGCCGGATACTCGCGGTAGGGGCGAACCGTGAGATCAGGGCCTTCGCGGGCCCCGGAACCCGGACCATTGACCTGCGAGGTCGTACGGCGACGCCTGGCCTGATCGATACCCACGCGCATATTTCCTCCGGCGGACTTTCCCAGGTGGTGGGCGTTGACCTGTCGACCGCCAGGAGCGTTACGGAGGTCGTACAGCGCATTGCTGCGCGAGTCGGTCAGGCCCCTCCCGGCACGTGGATCCTCGGTCGCGGTTGGGACGAGGCCAAATTGAAGGAACACCGGTACGTCGAGGCGCAGGATCTGGATGCCGTCAGCG
>CAXBRZ010000210.1:0-5249 GCA_963978075.1 uncultured bacterium
ACCGGAATTGCAGGGCGAGTTCGGGAGCGCCTGCCGGCGGACGCTCCTCCTGCGCGAGAGCGTGGGGCTGGCAGGCCCGCTCGGCCCTTTTCGCTGGCGCGGCGGTGTCAGCCGGGTCGATTTTCCCAATGGCGGCACCATCGCCGGCACGCAATGGTACGCAGGCCTTGACCGTCGCTTTGCAGGCTGGGCGCTCGACGCCGGACCTTGGGACGGACCGCTGCGTCTGGGGGCGGGCACGACATTCATGCCGACAGCCGTCGGCGCCTTCGTCCGTCATTACCGCGTCAGGCCGGGCAGCCTTGCGGAAGGTGGCGTGCCGCAGACGGATTTCGGGGTCGTGGGCGCGGAATGGCGCGGCACCCTCTCGGGCCCCTGGTATGCCTCGGTGGAGGCAGGTGGCGCGGCGCGCGGCCAGAGCAACGGCTACATGGAGATCCTCGGCGGGCTGGGCGTGCGTGTGCCGCTGTCGCGCGCGCTCTTTCTCGACGCAGGGCTGTCGGTCGGTGCCGGTGGCGGTGGCGCGGTGGACACCGGGGGCGGCTTTCTTGTCGCGGCCCGCCTCGGCGCCGAATGGCTGATCGACGAGCGTGACGCGGTCGCACTGGGCGTGGAGAGGATGAAAGCGCCGGGCGGCCACCTTGCGGTGGATGGGCTGAGCCTCTCGCTGCGCCGCCAGTTCGGTCCCCGCCAGCCGGTCACGGCGGCTGCGGGAACGGAACTGACGCTCGAGCCCCACCGCCTGCGCCTGCGGGTCGCCGAGCAGACCTATCGTGCGGCGAGTCCCGCATGGGCGACCCGGCCGATTCCGTCGATTGGCGTGCTGGGCGTGCAGGTGGACTATGACCTCACGGAGCATTGGTATCTCACTGGCCAGGGGCTGGCGGCGTATCGCGGGCAGAGCGGCGCCTACATGACCGGCCTGATCGGCGCCGGCGTACACCTGCCCCTCGCGCGCGGCTGGCAACTGGAGGCCGAGGCCCTGGCCGGGGCCGCCGGCGGCGGTGGCGTGGCGGTGGCCTCCGGGGCGGTCGGCCAGGTCAGTGCCGGCCTTGGCTTCGAGGGTGCGGGCCGACTGGGCGTCCACGCATCGCTGGGCAAGATCCGCTCGTTGCAGGGTGGCTTCTCGGCCGACGTGATCGGTCTGTCGGTGAGTTACCGCACGACCTTGCTGACAGGTCCGCGCTGATGCATCGCGCCGCAGCCATGGCCGTCATTGCGGCTGCACTTGCCGTCACGACGGTGCGCGCCGCGGAGCCTGGCTGTGCGGAGCGGGTCAACGTCCGGGGTGAGGTGCGCCTCGACCGGGCTTTTGGCGTGCGATCGCTCGGCCGGGCGGACCCCATCGACGCCCGCACCGTCTTCCGCCTTGCCTCCGTTTCCAAGCAGTTCACGGCGGCGGCGGTACTGACGCTGGTGGCGGAGGGACGGCTGTCCCTGAACGATCACCTGCGGACCCTGCTGCCGGAATTGCCGGCCTACACCGAGCGGATCACCGTCCGGCATCTGCTCACGCATACCTCGGGGCTGCCGGATTACGAGGAACTGATGGAGGCGGATACGGCGGCCGGCGGGACGACCTACACGGCAGCCCGGCAGATCGACGATGCGGCGGTCATCCGACTGCTCGCGCGCACGACCACGCCACGTTTCGCACCAGGGTCGCGCTGGGCCTACAGCAATTCCGCCTACGTCGTCCTCGGCGTCCTCGTGGCGAGAGTCTCCGGCCAGCCCTTCGCCCGTTATCTTGCGGATAAGGTATTCCGGCCCAACGGACTACGCGCCACGCAGCTGCGCGTCCCGGGCCATGGCGTCATGACGCACCGGGCGTATGGTCACGCGGGGGCACCGGGCGTCTGGCGGCCCTCCGACCAGAGTTCGACCTCGGCAACCGGTGGCGATGGGGGCGTGTACTCCAGCGTGGAGGACCTTGCGCACTGGCTGACGTTGGTGGCGGACGGCCGGACGGTGTTCGACCGTTTTGCCGACGAGGCCTTTGCGGCGGTGACGCTTGCGGACGGGACGGCTGCCCGTTGGCCGGTCGAAGCGGACGAGGACAACCTCGACCCGGGTGGGACGGTGGCCTATGGCTTTGGCTGGTTTCTGGATCCGGCCTTGGGTGCGCGGCGTCGCTGGCATTTCGGGACCAGCGAGGGGTTCCGCACGGCCATCGACTGGTTCCCGGACCGCCGGGTCGTGTCGGTGGTCCTGTGCAACCGGATGGACCTCGACGCGAAATCCCGCGCACTCCACAATGCCGAGCCGTACCTCCTGCCATGAACAACCTCGTGCACTGTAGAGTCGGGCTTTCGCCGCGGAGGCTTGCATGACGCCACATCACCATCCGCTCGTGCGCCTCGTCCAGGCGCGTCCGCGGCTCTTTCTGGCGGTGCTGGTGGCCTTTGGGACGGAGATGGCGCTGCCATCCTCACTGGCCCTGCATGCCGTCACGCGCTGGCTCGTCGCCTGGAATGTCGGCGCGCTGTCCTACCTCGTCATGGCAGCCGTCATGATGTGGCGGTCGGGCGAGCACCACATGCGGATGCGTGCACGGCTGCAGGATGACGGACAACTTGTCATTCTCGCCCTCGTCGCCGTGGCAGGTGTGTCGAGTCTTGCCGCGATCGGCTTCGAACTGACGGTTGTTCGCGAAGCATCCGGGCTGCTCAGAATCCTGCATGCCTCGCTCGCGGGTGTGACCGTGCTCGCCTCGTGGGCCTTCATCCAGACGATGTTCGCGCTGCATTACGCGCACGACTACTATGCGGCGGTGGCACGTTCGGGCTGCGGCGGGCTGCAGTTTCCCGAGGAGACGGCGCCGGATTATTCCGACTTCCTGTACTTCTCGGTGGTCATCGGCACCAGTGGCCAGACCGCCGACGTCTCTTTCGCCTCACGCTCCATGCGCCGCATCGGTACGCTGCACTGCGCGCTGGCCTACCTTTTCAACACGACGGTGCTGGCGCTCCTGATCAATATCGGCGCCAGCCTGATCTGAGGAAGCCATGCACATTTCGCTCGCCTACTGGCTCCTGTTCGGTCGACTCGCCGCGATCCTGCTCGAAGCGGTCCTCGGTGCCCGTGGAGTCATCCGTGCCCACTACGAATGGAAAGACACGCTGGCCTCGCTGGCCATGCGCGCCGGCAATGTGGCTGTCAATCTGCTGATGACGGGAATCATGTTCGGCGGCCTGTCATGGGCCTACGAGCACAGGGTGCTGTCGTTTGAAATGTCGGCGGCCGCCTGGGTCGTGCTGTTCTTTCTGGACGACTTCACCTACTACTGGTTTCACCGCATCAGTCACGAATGCCGGTTCTGGTGGGCGGCGCACGTCAACCATCACTCCTCCAGGCATTACAACCTCTCCACTGCCGCGCGGCAGTCCTGGACTGGCGTGGTCGTCGGGACCTGGATGCCCTGGATGCCGCTCGGTTTTCTGGGCTTTACGCCGACCGCCATTCTAGCGATGCAGAGCATCAATCTTTTTTACCAGTTCTGGTTGCACACCGAGGCGGTCGGTCGGCTGCCGCGCTGGGTGGAGACGGTCTTGAATACGCCATCGCACCACCGCGTTCATCATGCCTCGAACCCGCGTTACCTCGACCGCAACTACGCCGGCGTCCTGATGCTGTGGGACCGCCTGTTCGGATCGTACGAGCCCGAGTGCGACGAGGATCCGCCGGTCTATGGCATCCTCCACAACATTTCGACCTACAACCCCATACGGGTCGCCTTTCACGAGTGGGTCGCCATGGGGCGTGACCTGTTGCGGGTGCGTTCGGTGCGTGGCGGCCTCGGCACGGTGTTCGGCGCGCCCGGCTGGCGCGAGGACGGCAGCGGGGTCACGAGCGATTCGGTGCGTGCGATGTGGCGCCGGTCCCAAAGTTCGTCGGCCTGAGCAAACCGTGAACTGCACCGCAGTGCGGGACCGGCACGACGCCTAGTCTTCGCTCAACGGCGCCGGTGCGCCGGGCGGAGATGCCATGGAAGATTTTCTGAGCCGGGACGACTGGGCTGCCTTTTCGAAACTCGGCGCAGCGGCTGCCCGCGGTCTCGCCGGCGGTGCGCTGCCGCGTCCGCTGTACGACAAACTTGCCCGCCGCGGCTATGTCTCGACCTCGCCGCGCAACTCAACCGTCCTGACGGCACAGGGGCGTACCGCGCTGGCCAACTGGCAGCGCAGCCTGAGAAGCTGACACGCAAGGCTAGCGGTAGCGTCCCATCAGCTTGGCGAGCGCCGCACTTCCAGGATTGAGCTCGGCGTAGGGCAGGGCGTTCAGTGGAGTGGCCACCGAGCGGTTCTGCCGATGCAGTTCCGAATCCGCCGCTTCCGCCGCGTGGATGAGTCCCGTGACATGTTCGCCCTCGCGCAGCTTGGCGTCGATGTAGGCGTATGCCGCCGCGCGATCGCTCGTGTCGAATGAGGCGTCAAGCTTGCGCAGCTTCAGCTGGCTTCCATCGTGCAGCGCGACGACGGTGCTGTCCTTGTAATCCACCTCGATCGCAGAGGCTTTGGGGACGAAATCCGCGGCAACCGCCGGATGGTAGTGGTCGCGCGTGTACTGATAGCTCTTGGTCGAGCCTTCGTGGTCATTGAACGTCACGCAAGGCGAGAGCACATCGATGATGGCAAACCCCTCGTGGCGAAGCCCGGCCTGGATCAGCGGCACGAGCTGCTCCTTGTCTCCTGAAAAGCCACGTGCGACGAAGCCGGCGCCGAGGGTGAGCGCCAGGAGGACCGGGTCGATCGGGTTCTGCAGGTTGGCCTCGCCCTTCTTGGACTTGGAGCCGACGTCGGCCGCTGCCGAGAACTGTCCCTTGGTCAGGCCGTACACCCCGTTGTTCTCGATGATGTAGAGCATGTTGAGGTTGCGCCGGATCGCATGCGCCAATTGGCCGAGTCCGATGGAGAGCGAGTCGCCGTCCCCGGAGATGCCGATGTAGGCGAGCGAACGGTTGGCCGCGTTGGCGCCGGAGGCGATCGAGGGCATGCGGCCATGCACGGAATTGAATCCATGCGCGCCGCCGACGAAGTACGCGGTGGTCTTCGAGGAACAACCGATGCCGGACAGCTTCACCAGTTCCTCGGGACGCAGCGAAAGGCCCCAGGCGGCCTCGATGATCGCGGCGGTCGTCGAGTCGTGGCCGCACCCGGCACACAGCGTCGACATGCCGCCCTCGTAATCGCGGCGGGTCATGCCAAGCTCGTTACGAGGCAACGACGGGTGGGCAACCTTGGGTTTTGCGA
>CAXBRZ010000211.1:0-5189 GCA_963978075.1 uncultured bacterium
TATGTCAGCCCGGCGGAGTTCGAATCCATGACGGCGACGGTCTAAGGGTGGTGTCCGGATAATCGGGGGAAGCCCACTTCCATGACCTTGATCGATGACCCCGACACACGGATGGGCTGCGGCGTCCTCGTCTTCCTTTCCCATTAATTTAAACACGTTGTGCGGAGAGCGCGATTGAGCACCGTGAGTGCTCGCGCAACCCTCTTCATTCCAGACGGAAAGTCCGATCTTGGCGGCAGGTCATGGCAGACCCAACCCCCACATGAATGCCCCTCGAGATGGCGAACCTTGGCAACCCGCTTGGGCATGACGGCGCGGCCGTTATCTGCACGACCACCGTTGTTCATGCGAATACCACGGCAAATACGGATCCGCACGGCGATGCATGGGCGTAAAGATCAAACGAACCCGACTCAGGAGGAAGTTAAAATGCGAACGCTTGAACAGATTCGTCAAGGAGCGTTTTTCCTGCTCGTTGCGGCCGCCTCGGTCTGTCTATCGGCACCGAAATCGCCCGAGGTTGAATTGGTCCGCTCGTGCGCAAATGCTGCTACGCAGCGACCGATGATCGAACTCGCTCAACAGGGTGGCGGCGTCAGCCTCAACGGCAAGAGGGTCACGGCATCGAATGCCCCACAAATACTCGCGGTGTTTGACAAGACCCTGAAACGCTGCGCCGACGCCGACGCTGCCGCGCGCAGTCCCGACATGAGCGGGCATTGGCTGCCGCGACAGTCCTCTGGCGAGCATTGCGCTTCGATGCTGGCCACGGCGATCGCGACCGAAGGCACCGTCGTGAACGCACGAAAGGCAGGCTCAGAACTGGCCGTTGATATAGCTCTCACGATGGAAGGGAAAGCTTACAGCTTCAAGGCCACGGGGATTGCCGTCGGCGCGCTGTTCGCCCTGACAGATCCAGGGAATTCAGACTTCCTCTGGCTGGGTGAGGTCAATGACAGGACGGTCACGCTCCGTCCTGACATTGACCAGGTGCTTGCATCGTGGCCCGGCTGGGCGCATCCGCCCAAGCGCAGCGAGCTTGAGACCTGCAGGTTGAACCTTGAGATCATGAATGATCCGGTCGTGGAATGACCGATAGCCCACAGCGATACGCGGTCAGGCGGATTTCTCGATAACCCGTCCGCCGAAGACGACCGACGCCCATGCGGCCGGGTCGTCACCGCCGTTCGCCACGGGCCGCCGCAAGCGCCGGAAGCAGGCGGTCGCGCCAGAGCCGGTAGCCCGCTTCGCTCGGATGCAGCCCGTCCACGAAAAGCGCGGCGTTCTGTCGACCCATGGCATCGACAAAGGCCGGATACAGGTCAAGCCAAGTCGTGAAGGATGAAAATTCCGCACTGGAGGCCAGTTCCGCAAGACGCGCGTTCACAGGCTTCACCACCTCTTCATCCCGAGCGGATTCGGACGTAGGCAGGATCGACTGCAGCAGGACCCGGGCGCCGGGTTTGCGCGCGTGCAGCGACCGCATCACCGATCGCACCCCCTCATAGACGCTCTCGGCCACCGGCGCCTCCGCGGCATAGGAGTTGTTGATGCCCACCATGAGTACAAAAAATTCAGGATTGAGCGCAGCGTTGTCCAGCTCCCCGAGACCGCCCTGCGCCTTGGGCAGGATCCGGTAGAGGAGGTGCTCGGTCCGGTCGCCCGAGATGCCGATATTGAGAGCGAGGTTGGCGGGGTCAGTGCCGGCGAAGGATTCGTCCCAGATTGCTCGCCCGTGGATCCGTCCCGGGATCCAGGGGTCGTCCCCCAAGAGCCAGAAGTCAGTGATGGAGTCGCCGACGAAGACGAGTTTCACCCCTTGCATCCGCGCGCCGTCCGTAAGCTCCGTCTCGATCGTCTTCTGACGGACCTGCCAGTACTCCACACGGGGCGCCGGCCGGGTGGAAACAAACTCTGCCGCCAGCACCGTCCCGGCCCAGAGCCCTGCCGCGACCCCAAGCCAACGCATCACTGCCACACGTACGCCCACGCCCACCGCCTGTCTGCCTTTCCATTGCGCCCGCTGATCCGGTCGCGACACCGGATCATACGATCGCGCAGCTGACTGGGAAATTCTCGGGTACGACTTTTACCCACTCAACGATTACACGTAAAAAGCGCTGCGACAGGCCCGGCGGTTTTGCGCGTGCCCACTTCAATTGATTCTATTTGACATATTTTAATCTTTGATAATCAGGGCATTGCGCCGTCTTTCTCCGCATTATCTAATGCTCATGACGGCTTACAAAAACGCCGGGGGACGCCATGACACGACAGACTCTGCGCAGCCTCATGTTTGTGTGCCTCAGCCTTTGGGCTATCGCAAGCGGCGCGGTCCAGAATGGCCCCGCGCCGACCTCCACCAGCGTCAACGCGGCCGGCACCTATGCCACAGCATCGTCGGCCGTCGCCTCGACCGCCTCGCTCGGGTTTGGGGGTGGCACGATCTACTATCCGACGGCCACCGGCACCTACGGTGTCATCGCCCTTTGTCCCGGCTTCACCGCCACCCAGACCAGCGTTGCCTGGTTGGCCCAGCGCCTTGCGACCCACGGCTTTGTGACGCTGGCCATGAACACCAACAACCCCGTGCTGGACTCCCCGTCATCACGCGGCACCCAGTTGCGCGCCGCGATCGCCTACCTCACCGGCAGCAGCGCTCCTGCTGCTGTCAAAGCCCACGTGGACGCCACCCGTCGCGCGGTCTACGGACATTCCATGGGCGGCGGCGGCGTGCTCTACGCGCTCACCTCCGACAAGACCCTGAAGGCCGGCTTTCCGATGGCGCCTTACAACACGGCAACCACCAGTTTCCCGACCATCACCTCGGCGACGATGATCCTGACCGGTACGGGTGACACGACCGCGCCACCTTCGACCTACGGCCTGCCGATGTACAACAGCCTGCCGGTCACCACCCAAAAGGCCTATGCCTTGCTCACCGGTGCCGGCCACTCGACCTTCAGTGCGAACCCGGGTGATGAACGTGTCGGCCGGTATGGCGTCGTGTGGGCCAAGTATTTCGTCGACAGCGACACCCGGTACGCCACGTTCCTGTGCGGGGCCGAGCAGACCACCTACAACACCGCCGCCCGCTTCACTTCCTTCCTGAGCACGTGCCCGCTGTAGGTCAGCCATCGCACACGCGCCGCTATCGGCTGGTCTGGCTCTGCCTACTGGCCGCGGCCGTCGTTTTACTCCTGCTGCGGCATTCGAGGGGCCCGCTCGAGGCGCATGGAGAGGGAGCGCGCGCGTCCGTTGCCGGGACGGCAACCACGTCGCCGCCACCCCCTGCCCCAGCGACCGGCCGACCTGTCCCCTCGGCACCAGCGCGCCATGGTGCGGACGACGAATCTGAAGACGGGGCACCGGAAGACCACTTCGGCGTCACGCCAGCGGGCCAGTTGCGCCTCGACGAGCGAACACGCCTCGGCATCGAGGCGCTCGTTGGCATCTACACGCCCTCGGAACAATTGCACCGTCTGGAACAGCAGCAGGCCACACTACCCGCACCGGCGTATGCAACCCTGGTCGACCTGATCGCCCGCTACCGCAACTATCTGACGATCAGCCGCCAGCTCTACCCACCACAGACGCCTCGCACGGACGCCGGGGACGCCTTGCGGGAACTGGACGACCTGCACGGCCTGCGCATCCGGTTCTTCGGCGCCGAAGTCGCCTCGGCGTTCTACGATAAGGATGAGCAGTTCGCGCGGACGCTTCTGGAAAAAATGCGGCAGGATCCGACGCCAGGACTCACTCTGCAGGAAAAAGCGGAACGGGCCCAAGGGGCGTTCCGCCCTCGCTGAACGCCAACCATCCCCTGTTCTCGAGCGGCAAGCATCGCTCAGGTCCCGCGGCGCCCACCACCGGTCGAGGTCGAAGACCGCGCCAGCGGCCAACGCACGCCTCAACCCTGCACACGGCATGCAGACATCGGTCCCGGTGTCGACAAGGGACGGCAGCATCGCTTCCCTGCGGTACCGTCATACCGTCGTCATGAACACTGTCCCGAAGGCTGCGCCCACGATCCTTCGTCATGCTACCGCGCCCACCCAAATTCAGGGATCATGCCGCTAGGCGTCCGCAGGTTCACTGAAACTGCTCGTGCCGTACGGCAGTCACGATCCTGCACGTACCGTGAAAACCCGGCGGCGCCCGTGCGCCGTCTCATTCGGAGGATCCACGTGCAGCCCACCCGTCTTTTTACTGTGTGCACACTGCTTGCGGCGTTCCTGGCCAACGGCAATGCCGGCGGCACCACACCCAGCGCCCGTCATGGATCACCTCGGAGGCCGAGCGCCGACCAGCGCCTGCGCGAGATCTACACCGCAGAGTGGAAGTGGCGCAGCCATGACGGCGACGGCGACGGCGACAGCGAAGACGACGCCGGTCGGATCGCCGACCACCTGCCGCGCGTCGACGATGCATCTCAGGCGCAGCGCCTCGTCCATTGGCAGACGACGCTTGCGGCCCTGAAAGACGTCAAGCGCGGGGACCTGAGCCCTGCGGAACAGCTCAACTACGACATCTATCGCCCGCAGATCGAGATCCTGGTGCGTCTGCAGGAACTGCGTGACTACGAGATGCCCGTCAACTCCGACTCCGCCTTCTGGACGGGCCTCACCTACACCGCACGCAGCACGTTCAAGGGCACGGAGGACTACCGCCGCTGGATTCGCCAGATGAAGGACATCCCGCGCTACTTTGCCGAGGAAGAGGCGCAGATGCGCGCCGGACTCGCCCGCGGCTTCACGCCGCCGCGCGTGACGCTGGAAGGGCGGGACGGTTCGCTCAGCCCCGTGACGGACGCGCCTCCGGAGCAGACATTCTTTTTCCTGCCGTTCGAAAAAATGAACGGCGTGCCGGCGGGCGACTGCGAGACCTTGCGCGCCGAGGCGCTCGAATGGTCGACGACGCGCGGCTCGCGCTCGGGCCGCGTGGCATGGCAGTACGTGCAGGATCTGGCCGGACGGCTCGGCGTCAAGCTCGGCTAAGCGAGCGGCAGCGTCAGGTGCTGCCGCCCTTGTCGAGGTACGGCATCGGATCGACCGGCGATGACCCCTTGCGGATCTCGAAGTGCAGCTGCGGCGCCGAGACGTTTCCGGTCTGACCGGACTTCGCGATCACCTGCCCGCGCTTGATCGGCTCGTCGCGCTTGACGAGGATTTCGCTGGCGTGGGCGTAGG
>CAXBRZ010000212.1:0-5157 GCA_963978075.1 uncultured bacterium
GTGCCGGCCCGAAATAGTCGCGGGTCTGGTCCACCGTGTCCGGGGCCGGCTTTTCCCATTGCATCGACAGCACCGGATAGACGCCGAGCGAGCGGAACCGGCCATAGTCGTCCGGATGCACGATCTCATCGTGGGCGAAGGCCACGCGGACATCCTTGCCGGGCAGGTTGGCCCGCAGAATCGCGACGGCGTCGAGTCCCGTGCGCACCGCGCGGTCGCCATCGACGTGCAGGTGCGGATCGATGCCGGCGCGCCCGAGGCGCGTCATGAGATCGGCGAGCGGCCCGACCGCGTAATAAGGCTCCGGTCCGCGGCTGGTGCCGGGCACCCAGCGCGGGGCGTCGGCCGTGCCGGCGTTGACGAGGTATGGCTCGAGCATGGCGCCGGTGAAGGCGGGCCCTGAGATCACGCCGTCGATGTAGAACTTCGCGTTGCGCAAGGTGAGCCCGGGCTTCACGCCGATCGGGCCGCCATCGTATTTCGCGCGCAGGTCCAGCACCCGCTTGATCGCGGCAGCCGGGTTCTGCATGTCGGCAATCGCCATCTCCGCCGCAAAATGCATGCGCAGGGTGAGTCCGCCCGCCTTGTGCACGGCCTGGAAGGCACGCATCGCGTGCTCCGGCGTGTCGGCATCGAGCACGGTGGTGAGCCCCTGCGCCGCCATCTCGGCGAGAGCTGCGCGCGCCGCGGCCTCGTATTCCCTCGGGGTGAGCGGCGGAATGAGCGTGCCGAAGACCGCGTGCGCGCTGTCCTCGAGGAGTCCGTTCGGCTCTCCGGCGGCGTCACGGTTGATCCGGCCTCCGGGCGGATCTTCGCTCGCGCGCGAGATATGCGCCGCGGCGAGCGCGCGCGAGTTGGCGAGCACCGTATGCCCGAAGGCATCGCGCACGATGATCGGCCGGCGCGTCTTCAACGCGTCCAGCATCGACTTGTGGGCCACGGTGCCGCTCGGCTGCAGGGCCTGCTGGAACCAGTTGGTCGCCTCGAGCCAGCCATCGGGCTCGTGGGCGCTGTCGGCATCCAGGCACTTCTGCAGACGCGCCTGAAACTGCGCGACGGTGAGAGGATCGTAGGTCAGGTTGCAGCCGATGGAACGTACACCACCCTCCATCGGATGCATGTGGCCATCGACAAGCCCCGGCATCGCAAACCCGCCGGCGAGGTCGTGCACTTTTGTTCTCGCGCCGACGAAGGCCGCGACACCGGCATCGTCACCCACATAGACGAGACGCCCCTTACGGATGGCGATGGCCTCGACTACGCGGTTGTCACTGTCGGCGGTGAAGATCCGGCCATGGCGGTAGATCTGGTCCGCCGGTGTGGCGGCACCGGCGGCCGTCGCAGCCAGCAGCAGTAGGAGGGCGAAGCGGGACAGTCGGTTCGGCATGGGCGTGACTCTCGCTGAGGAGGCGGAGCGTTCATGATAAGGTCATGGGCGGGAGACGAACAGGAGTTGTGGGATGCGGGAGCTTAATCGGTGGTGGATCCTTCTCTGGGCTCCGGTCGCACTGGCCGCACCAGCGGCAGAGGACCTGTATCTGCATGGACGCGTATACACCGCAGATGCGCGGCAGGAAGCGACGGCATTCGCGGTGACGGGCGGCCTCATCCAATACGTCGGTGACGACCGGCACGCGCAATCGTTGCGCGGCCCTCATACGCGGGTTCACGACCTCGGTGGGCGCCGGGTGGTGCCGGGCCTTGTGGATGCGCACATCCATCCCATTGACGTCGTCAATCTCGGCCACTGCGAACTCGGGGCGGCTGCGCATACGCTGGAGGAGATCGTCGCGATCGGCCGGAAATGCCTGCAGCGGCATCCGCCGGCCCCGGGCGAGTGGGTGTCCCTGCGCCAATGGGCATCGACCTCGGGCAATGCGCCGAGCAAGGCGTACCCCACGGTGCGTGCGGCGCTGGATGCCATCTCATCCAGCCACCCGGTCGAGATGCTCGGCGATGACGGACACCATAGTGCATACAACAGCGTGGCGTTGATGCGGGCGCGGGCACCTGACGGGACAGTGGTCGGGATCACGCAGGAGACGCGCCAGGGT
Organism: uncultured bacterium; assembly: GCA_963978075.1. Classification (GTDB taxonomy): domain Bacteria; phylum Pseudomonadota; class Gammaproteobacteria; order Steroidobacterales; family Steroidobacteraceae; genus CAIKZZ01. Next base: position 2,055 of record CAXBRZ010000212.1, read on the forward strand.
GTCTTCGCCGAGGAAGCGCTGTTCATTGGCGCGGATGCGGCAGGCGAGCCCGATGGCCGCGTCGACGAGGGTACGCGCCTGTGGGTCACGGACCGGCACGCCCACTACGACAACGATCCGGCAGAGGTGCTGAAGGTGGCCGACCGGATGCCGCAGGCACTCAACTCCGTCGGCATCACGGCCGCTCTTGAGGCGGCGTTCTCTCCCGCCGCCCTGCCGATCTATGAGGACCTGGTCCAGCGGGGACGTCTGTCGTTGCACATGACGCTCGCGCAGCATCACGATCCGGCCTACGTTCGCCGTGCAGATGGCAGCCCTGACTACGACCTCATGGTGGCACGTGCCGTCGCGTGGCGCGACCGCTTCGCACACCATCCGCTCATCCGCGCGGACTTCGTGAAGATGTTTGCCGACGGTGAGGTCGAGGGTAATCCGAACGCCGAGCCGCCGCTGCACGGCAACGCGGCCATGCTGTCGGTCTACCGGTCGCCGCGTTTTCGCCATGATGCTGCCGGACGTGCGGTCGTCACCGGCTACGGCCCGCCGGCATGTGATGTCGAAGGGGACGCGGCCGACGAGCGCTGTCCTGGCGCACGTGGCGTGCTGCAGTATCCGCGCGAGGTCGAACTTGAATGGGCACGACGCATGCACGCGGCGGGCCTTAACCTGCACATCCATGTGATCGGCGATCGCGGTACCCGCACGGCGATCGATGCGATCGAAGCGGCGCGCGCCTTTGACGGCAACGCGTCGACCCACGACTCGCTGGCGCATATCCAGTTCGCACATCCGGACGATGTGCGACGCATGGGGCAGGATCATCTTTATCTGGCGTATACGTATTCCTGGGCCTCGCATGACCCGCCGTACGATCCGTCCGTGTTCCCGTTCCTGAGCGAGAATGCCGATCCTTATTTTGAAGAGCAGATGTACCCGGTGCGTTCCAGTCTCGAGGCCGGTGCCATCCTGGTCGCCGGGTCCGATGCGCCGGTGGCGAGCCGTGACCCGCGTCCCTTTGTGAACATGGCGATGGCCGTGACGCGTCGACTGCCGGGGGAGCCGGTGCTCTCCAAAGCGCAGACGGTCTCCATCCGGGACGTGCTGGATGCGTACACGATCAATGGTGCGCGCATGCTGGGACGCGACGGCGAGTTCGGTTCGATTGCGGTGGGCAAGAGCGCCGATTTTGTCGTGCTGGACCGCGACATTCTGGCGCTCGGGGACGAGGGTCGCGCGGAGGAGATCCGTGCGACGCGCGTGCTCGAGACGTGGTTTGCCGGACGCCGGGTGTATCGGCGCCATCGTTGACGCAGCGCGATGCTAGGATGCGCGGCGCGATGACAGCCGAGGGGAGCGCACCATGAAGATCACGCCGTTTGCCGTCGAACAGTGGATGAACGAGTTCGAGACCCGCTGCAGCCACAACCTGGCCGAGACGTGCGTGGCGTCCCTGACGCTGTCGGAGCTGCTCGACCTGGCGGGTGTGGGTGCTGCGGCGCTTGCGGACCTCCTGCCACTCAAGCTCACCTATGGCGCGATCGAAGGCACCGACCGGCTGCGCGGTGCGATCGCGCGTCTGTATGCCGGCAAGACACCGCAGGACATCCTCGTCGCGCATGGCGCGATCGGCGCCAATGCGCTGGCCTACCAGGCGCTCGTCGGGCCATCCGATCACGTCGTGTCGGTGGTGCCGACCTACCAGCAGCACTACTCGATTCCCGAAAGTCTGGGCGCATCCGTGGCGCGCCTCGCGCTCGACGCCTGTGAGGGCTATCTGCCGAACCTCGACCGGCTGCGGGACCTCGTGACGCCGAAGACCCGGCTGATCGCGTTCTCAAACCCCAACAACCCCAGCGGTGCGCTGATGGATCGCGCCCTGCTGGAAGCGGTGGCCGCCATCGCCGATCGGGTCGGCGCCTACGTGTTGTGCGACGAGGTGTACCGCGGCACGACGCAGGTGGGCGACGAGCTGACACCATCAATCGTTGACGTCTATCCGCGTGGCATTGCCGTGGGCTCGATGTCCAAGGCGTTTTCCCTGGCAGGACTGCGACTGGGCTGGCTGTGTGCGCCCATCGAAGTGCTCAAGGCGGCCGAGATCCACCGCGACTACAACACCATCAGTGTCGGGATGGTCGACGACTGGATGGCCGCCCTTGCGCTCGAGAACGCGGGCGCCATCCTCGCGCGCAGCCGCAGCATCGTGCGCACCAACCTCGCGGTCCTCGACCGTTGGGTCGCATCGGAGCGGTCCATTTCCTGGGTCAAGCCTGCTGCGGGCACGACGACGCTGTTGTCCTATGCCTTCGAATTGCCCTCGCGCGAGTTCTGCATACGCCTGCTCGAGGAGACCGGCGTGCTGTTCACGCCCGGCAGCGCCTTCGAGCGCGAGGGCTGCGTGCGCATCGGCTACGCCAACAGCCCGGCGATCCTCGCCGAGGGACTCGAGCGCGTGCGTCCGTTCCTGCGCTCGCTCGGCGGCTGAACGTCTCAGCCGCGGACGCGGCCGCAGAGGTACGTCCAGACGAAGTGCGCCGCGGCGTTGGAGGTCAGCTGCGCATGGTCGTAGGGTGGCGAGACTTCGCTCAGGTCCATGCCTATCCAGTTCAGGTCCACCCACTCCTCCAAGAGCGTCAGCACCTGGCTTGAACTCATTCCGCCGGGTTCCGGCGTGCCGGTGCCCGGCGCGTAGGCCGGATCCAGACAGTCGATGTCGAGTGTGAGGTACACAGGCTCGCCCGCGAGGCGCGTCCGCACCTCGTCGATCACCGACTGCAGTTGCGTCCGGTTGACGAGGCCGCGCAGGTCGCGCGATGTATAGATGAGGCCGCCACGGTCGCGGACGTATTCCGCGGTTGATTTTTCTGCAGACGAACGGATGCCGACCTGCACGGTGAGTCGCGGGTCGATCAGGCCTTCGCTGATCGCCTCGTGGACCCACGTGCCGTGACCGGAGGGTTCGCCGAAGTGGTCGGTCCAGGTGTCGCAGTGCGCGTCAAAGTGCACGATGGCGAGCGGCCGTCCGTGGTGCGCCCGGTACGCGCGCAAGAGCGGCAGTGTGATCGAGTGATCGCCGCCGAGCCAGACCATGTGGTGTTTCGCC
>CAXBRZ010000213.1:0-5146 GCA_963978075.1 uncultured bacterium
GACGCTCTTCCGATCTGTCGACACGGGCGACGGGCGCTACTGGATTTCGACTCTGGAAGCCGGACTTTACCGGTGGAATCCGGCATCCGGAGAGGTCGAGGAATTCCCGCATGACTCCCAAAATGCCGATTCACTGGGTGACGAGGCCATCACGGCCCTGTATGTCGACAAGAAGGGAACGCTCTGGATCGCGCTGCAGTCAGCCGGATTGGACCGGCTGGAGAAGTTCGCGCCTGGCTCGCGGCCTAGGTTCCGGCATTTCCGCGAATCGGACGGCCTGCCAAGCGAAAGCATCTATGGCTTCGAACCGGACGAATTCGGCAACCTGTGGCTCGCCACGGGGCATGGTCTTTCGCGGTTCCATACGGCGGATGGCAAAGTCCAGAATTTCGACGAGGAGCAGGGCGCGCAGAATCTTGATTTCAACTTCGGCGCACATCTGAGTACACGGGACGGCTATATCGTGCTCGGCGGCGCCGGCGGTATCAATCGTTTCCGTCCTGGCGACATCGATGAAATTCCCAGTCACGTCCCGCTGCTGGTGACCCGGATCGAGGTCAACAACCGACCCGTCGCCTTGTCTGATTCCCAGTCGCTACCGCTGCGTCTGGGCTATCAGGATACGGGTTTCACGGTTGATGTCGCCGCGCTGAACTTCACGCAGCCGGAGGCAATGCGGTTCCGCTACAGGCTCGAGGGCTTTGACAAGGAATGGATCGACAACGGGACCCGGACCCGCATCGCCTACACCAATCTGTCCCGCGGTACCTATCAGCTTCGCGTCAAGGCGATGGCGGCGGACGGGGTGACGTCCGCGGAAATGGCGCCATTGAGCATCAGTGTGGCAGGCCCACCCTGGTCATCGCCCTGGGCGATCGTCGCCTTCCTGATGGTACTTGTCTCGCTCTTTGGTCTGGGATTGGACAGGACACTGCGCCGTAACGAGCGTCGGGAAGCCTATGCCCGCGAGCTGGAGAAGCGGGTACACGAACGCACGACCGAGTTGGAGTCAAGCAACCTGCAATTGCAGGAGGCCACGCAGGCAAGAGCGTCCTTCGTGGCTCGCATGAGTCATGAACTTCGGACACCCATGAACGGCGTCATTGGCATCTCCGAACTGCTCATGGGCACGCGGCTGGACGCGGCGCAGCGACGGTTCGTCAGGTCCATCATGACCTCGGCGGAGTCGTTGGTCGACATTCTGTCGAACATTCTTGACTTCTCCCGCCTCGAGAACATACCCGCACAGATCGAGCAGGTTGAATTCGATCTGGACGCGCTGATCGAACAGACGGTAGATCTCTTCGTCGGTCGCGCGGCGGAAAAGAGCATCGAGATCGTGTACGGCAGCCCCGGCGTTCCGTTGCCCAAAGTGATCGGTGATCCGCTGCGGTTGCGGCAGGTTCTTTCCAACCTGATCGGCAACGCAGTCAAATTTACCCTCAAGGGCCACGTGCTCGTCCGACTGGAGGCCAGTCTCCACACGGATGTGCGCCGCGGCCAGTTCCAGATCCACGTCACGGACACCGGTGTCGGCATCCGGCCCGAGAACCTGGAGAAGATCTTCAGCGCCTTTACCCAGGAAGACGGTTCGACCACCCGGCGCTTCGGCGGATCGGGTCTGGGACTTACGATCGCACGCCAGTTGATGCTGCTCATGGGTGGACAAATACGGGTCGAAAGCAAAGTGGGCGAGGGGTCGCACTTCACCGTAACGGTGCCGATGACACTTGCGACGGATGGGGCACCCCGGCGCGAGGCGGTCACGGTCCGTGCGCACCGCGTCTACGTCGTCGATCCTTCCTCTGCAGTGCGGGACGTGATCACCAGTTGGCTCGGGGTGTGGCGGGTTCCGGCGACGGGCTGTGCGGACTGGTCCGAGCTTCCCAACGAGGCGTGGAGCCACGTGGGCAGCGGCGATGTCGTGCTGGTTGCCGGCGAGCTCTGGAACGACCGTTCAAACGGTCCGGTACAGTTGTGGAGGGGACGCGACCCGTCGCACCGTCCGCGTATTGCCGTCCTGTGCAGCTTCGGCGGCGGACTGGAGACGGACGTCGATCCGCTTGTCGGGGCGAGCCTCATCAAACCGCTGCGCTGGCACGAACTCCAGCACATTCTCGGAACCCTGTCGCTCGGCTCCTCGCGCTTCCGCTCAAGTCTGCCGAAGAAGTCACCGACCACACCGCAATCGGTGCTCGACATCCTCGTGGTCGATGATCAGGAGATCAACCGCACCGTGGGAGTTGGCCTGCTGCAGTCGCTGGGCCACCGGGCGGCGGCTGTGGATGGCGGGGAGGCTGCGGTCGAGGCCGTTCGGTCGATGCGCTATGACGTGGTGCTGATGGACTGTCAGATGCCCGGCATGGACGGTTTCGATGCGACGACGGCCATCAAGTCGCTCAGGGAAGGTGACGGTCCAGGTCCCGTCATCATCGCCGTTACCGCAGACACCACCGACGAGTCCCGCGCACGCTGTGTTGCCGTCGGGATGGATGGCTTCCTGGCCAAGCCGATCAGCCGCAATGCGCTGGCCCGGGTACTGGCGGACGTACAGGAGCGGGTCAACGCATGAATTCAGCAGAACCCCTGCTGGATCTTGCGACACTTGACCAGTTGCGCTCGCTGCCGAGCGATGATCCCCGAGGGATGCTGGGGCGGGTGGTGGCGCTGTTTCTGTGCGACGCACCAATACTCTTTGACGATACGAGAATGGACATCGCAGAGCAGCGACTCGAGCGTGCGCGCGATCATGTGCATTCGCTCAGGTCTTACGCCGGTACGGTGGGAGCGGTCCAGTTGCAATCCGCTCTCGAGCGCGTGGAAAGATCGGTGAGGATGGGAGATCTGGATAACGCGACGGTGCACCTCGCAGTCGCCACAGAAGCTCTGGACAGGACCATCGCGGCGCTGGGCGTGGAAGTTAGTAGATAAAAAAAGGCCCGGACTACGCCGGGCCTTTTCCCAGAAGCCTAAGCTCTGGTCTTACTTGCTGAAGGAAACTCGGGAAATTCCAAGCCACTCCACGGTCCCACCGTAAGTCATATACTCGTTATAGAGTCCGACCGCGTTCTGGTCATTGCGGATTTCAATGGAGACCGCCGACAACGCGCCGAGCGCCTTGGCAACAGTGCCCTTCTCGCACTTGAAGCTGCTCAGATTGAGCTTGTAAGTGAACAGAGCATGCTGGCGATTGAAAACGCCAGGACCGATCGGCAGATCATCCCCGACGACGGCCAAGGTGACGTTTGAGGAGCACACGGCCGTGGCGGTCGTATCAGTGTGAGGATTCGTGTACGGCGTTCTTACACCGGTTCCGTTTGACAGTACCACCGTCACCACGTTGGACGCCTTGAACACCCCGCCCTGCATGTTGCCCATCTTGATGAGCATGCTCTTGGCATCCGCAAGGTTCACCTTCGGCGCCACAGCCGCGGCGGTCAGGCCGTTGACCGTGCCAGGTGCGGTCATGCTGATTCCGACATAGCCAGTCGGATAGCAGTTCGCTCCGCCACAGCTGCCATAGGTTCCTTCCTGAATCCCGTAGTGGTCCATCGCCGTGACGAACCAATCCGGGCGGTCGCCGTAGTAGCCCCAACCGCTGTCAGCAGAGGCGTAGCCATAGACCGCGCCGCCCTGTGTGGTGAGGTGAAGGGCGATCGGGTTTGCCGGGTACTGGTCCGGGTGGGCGACGATGTCCGAACCGAAGTTGAGCGCGGAGTCCGAGACGGCGGCGCCTGCGACCGCAAAAAGCGCTGTGGCAACTGCCGCCTTGATCAAGTTGTTCTGTCTCATGAGTCTGTATCCCCTAGTTTAACGAGTGGTGTTTCCGCTATTGAGTCATTCTATCCACTTGCTGAAAACGCTTTCAGCATGGGTAGACTTTCTATCACACAGTGCAAATCAGGGACAACTGTTTTCGGTGTCAACTCGAAAAATATTTTTTTAATTCAACATAATACGGAACAAAAAAGGGCCAAGAATCCCCGGAAAAACGAATGAAATTAGCCGGTGGTTCCTCTGCGCACTCTCGAGAAACGACCGGAAGTGCGAAGCATGATCAGGCTTTGTGGAGCAGCTTCAAATTGGTTCCGCTTTCAAAGGAAACAAAAAAGGGCGGCACAAGGCCGCCCTTTAGGAGGGTGGGCAATCTCGATGGATTGCCCTGCGTTTTTCTTATTGGAACGAGATTCCGCCAACCGAGATGGCGTCCAGGGAAGTGGCAACGACCGACGGGTTCTTCGCGCCCGAGATGACGATAGCAACCTGCGTGACGCCTGTTGCCTTGAGCGCTGCGACAGTCGTTGCGGCGCCGGTACCGCTGTCATTCGTGGCGCACGTGAAGGCGGTGAATGGAATGGAGTAATCCAGCAATCCCAGTGCCGAGACGTAGGTGCCCGATGCCTGCCCGAGGTAGGTGCCGGTGAACGACGCCACGCCTGGACCCGAGGCAGTACCCGTCGCCGGGGTCAACAATACGACATCGACTGAACAGGCGGCCGGGTTCGTAGCAGGCCACGTTCCATTGATCGCCTGGTTCTTCATCGTGACGGTGAACACGCGCGCCGTGCCGTTTGTCGCGGTGGGCGTCAATTGGTTACCCAAGCGGATCATCATGGCCGCAGAGTTGGTGATGGCAACCGGGGTGATAGCGCTGTTCGCATTGGCGTAGGGTGCCAATACCGAGATGCCGAAGTAATCTGTCGCACTGGCATAACTGGCGCCGGCGAGTGCTTGGTAGATGTAGTAGTCGCCATACGCGGTACCCGTCTGGGACGAGTCATAGCTGTACGAGTAATTGGTGCTCGCGAATGCACAGATATCACCGCCCTGTGCGGTATGGACCCACCCACCGGTGGTGGTGTTGCATCCCGGGACCCCTGTCGTTGTTGGATAGCGCATGGGAGAGCCGGACATGAAGCTCGCCGTGCCAGTGCCCAAAGTGTTCGTGTATTCCCACGCCGGAATTGCAAGGGAGCCGGTGCCGGTCACGGCAAGGGTGACGGACGTCGAACTGGTCGAGGCAACGGTCAGTGTGCCTGAGAAGGAGCCTACTGCGGTTGGCGCAAACGTCAGATTCGACACACACGTTCCGCTGGCCGCCAACGATGCCGCACAGGTCGAGGACTGGCTGAACCCGGCGCCTGAC
>CAXBRZ010000214.1:0-5130 GCA_963978075.1 uncultured bacterium
CAGCCGATGATCCAGGCGAGGAGTTCGCCCATGGTGGCGTAGGCGTAGGTGTAAGCGCTGCCCGCGACGGGAATCATCGTGGCGAATTCGCTGTAACACATGCCGGCGAAGGCGCAACCGAGGCCACCGATGATGAAGGAGAAGACGACGCCGGGGCCAGCGTTATTGTGGGCCGCTGTGGGGGTGATGGCGAAGAGGCCGGCACCGATGATGCCGCCGATCGTGATCATGGTGACGTGACGGGACTTGAGCGACTTGCTCAGGGTGTTGGACGGCGCGGGGGTGTCCGAAACGGGATGGGTCATATGAAAAATACTCCGGGCGCCGCAGGGCGCGTCCTGCAGGGTACACAATGCGGCGCCGAAGCGGCAGTCGGACGTAGAATCGCGGGGTGTGTCCGGCCATGAGCCGAGGAGAACACTGCGTGTCCGACCCTGCCGATCCGACCTACTCTGATGTGCTCCGGGCCCGGACCCGGATTGCTCCCTACGTGCGCCAGACCCCCGTATTGCAGGACGAGAGCCGCCTGCCCGGCTTGAGTTTCAAGTGCGAGAACTTGCAGGCGGTCGGCGCGTTCAAGTCGCGGGGGGCGTGCAATGCGGTTTTTGCGCTGCCAGAAGCAGCGGCCCGCCGCGGGGTCGTGACGCACTCCTCGGGCAACCATGCGGCGGCATTGGCTCGCGCGGCCCGACTGCGCGGAATTCCTGCCCATATCGTGATGCCGCGGGGTGCTCCGGCCATCAAGCGTGCGGCGGTGGAGCACTGGGCCGGCCGGATTACGGAGTGTGAGCCGACGCTCGCCGCACGCGAAGCGACGGCAACGAGTCTCTGCGAAGCCACCGGCGGAATACTTGTCCACCCCTACGACGACCCCATGGTCATCGCCGGGCAGGGGACTGCATTGCTGGAACTGGCGGAGCAGATGCACGCACCGGACGTGGTGCTCGTACCGGTCGGGGGCGGGGGGCTGCTCGCGGGTACCGCGATTGCCGCCCGTCAGCGCTGGCCCGGTGTGAAAGTGATCGGTGTCGAACCGTCCGGGGCCGACGATGCGGCAAAATCTTTCTCCACAGGGCACCTGCACCCACAGACAGCGCCCGAGACCATTGCAGACGGACTAAGGGGGGCGCTGTCTGAACGCACCCTTCGCCTCGCGCGACAGTATGTCGACGACATTGTGACGGTAGGCGAGGAGGCCATCCTGACGGCCATGCGTAACCTCTTTGACGCATTGAAGGTGGTGGTTGAGCCCTCAGGTGCCGTACCGCTTGCCGCATGTCTAGAGGGACGGGTGACTGCCGACAGGATCGCACTCATCCTGACCGGCGGAAATGTAGACCTCGATCATCTGCCGTGGGTTAGGTAAGGGCCGAAGAGAGGCTGCGGAAAGCGCCTAATCCACTGCGCAGCCCGCGGCGTACCCTGACTCCATCCGTCAGGGAGGAATGTGTCATGACCCATGGTCCCAGCCATCTCATGGTAGCCCTCGCAGATCCCAGCGCGAGGCCTGGTCCGTTGATTGCCCGTGCAGGCGAAATCGCCCGACGCTCCGGCGCACGGGTCACCGTCTTCCACAGCCTGTACAGCCCGTTTCTGACCGGTCAGCAGTATTTCTCTGAAGAGGAACTCCGACAGACCATCGCCGACGCAGTCGAGGCCCGCAAGGCCGAGTTGGAAGTGATTGCGCAGCCGCTGCGAGCTGCCGGCATTGATGTCCATGTCAGGGTGCGCTGGGACTACCCTCCGCACGAAAGCATCGTGCGCGAAGTATTGCGCGAGAAAATCGGCCTGCTCCTCGTCGGGACGCACCGCCACAGCCGGGTTGCCCGCCTGGCGCTGACCAACACAGACTGGCAGCTGATCCGTTCGTGTCCGTGTCCCGTGCTGCTGGTAAAGGGCCGGCAACCTTATGACAACGCGCCGGTATTGGTGTCCGTGGACCCGATGCACACCAATGCAAAGCCCGAGAGCCTTGATATGCGGCTACTCGAGGCTGGACGCGACTTTGCAAAACTCTTCGGCGCTCCGCTGCATGCGGCCCATTTTCATTCCTTCGGAATGCCGGTCATGACCGGCTTCATGGTCGAAGCGACGCCCATGCCGCAGCAGCTCAGCGACGAGTATGTGGCGGATGTCCGGCAGGCTTTCCGTGCTCTCGTGAAGCCGATGGGGCTGCCGAATACCCGTCAGCATGTGCGCCCCGGTGCTCCGGTGGAGGAACTGCCTGCCTTGGCCGATGAAATCGGCGCCAGTGTGGTGGTGATGGGGGCGGTGTCGCGCAGCGCGGTCAAACGACTTTTCATCGGCAATACGGCAGAGAGTGTCATCGATGCGCTTGCTTGCGATGTGTTGGTCGTGAAGCCGACCGATTTCAGGACCGACGTTCCCAAGCGGACCCGAATGCGGCCGATCGTGGTGCCGGCGTTCTGACAGGTCAGTGCAGCGGCTCGTCGAGATCCAAAAGGAGTTCATCGACACCGCTGCCGTCGTCCAGGGAATCGATCTCTTCGGCGCGGCCGCCCAGATCGCGGGGCAGATTCGGTTCCCAACCCTCACCTGAGAGGGCGTACTCCCGCTCCTCGGGATCCACAGGATCTCCCGGGCCCAACGGATCTTCCGGTGCTGCCGCGATATCGAGCGACATGTCAAACCAGGAATCCATTTCCAGTTCGTCGATGTCTCCATCCAGATCCTGGGTTTCCACAGTCCCGTCGTGCTCGTCCAGTGCAACGACCTGAAACAAGTGACCGTCTTGTCGGTCGCGGTACCAGCACCCTACTTCCGGCATCAGTCTCGTCGTCATGACGCTCTCCCTGTCGGGTCGCCTTTAAGCTTTCTTTTCCATACTAGGCGCCTTCTTCACCGCTGCACTCCGTGATTTTGCGGATGCCGTGCCTTTTTCAGGTGCGCCGCCCTCCGCGAGTGCCTCATCACGGTGCGTTCTATTTTATTGAGCTTCGATAAATCAATAAGTTAACCGTTATCAAGGTCATGAGGGCCCTTGGCACGATCCCTGCAAAGGTTCGGGTAGTCGAATTGCATCACTACCAACCCAAGGGGATTTCAGATGAACCGGATCGCGCGTAATGCTCTTCTGGCCGCCATGACACTGTCGGCGACCGCGCCTGCCTTTGCGGATGGAGAGTCCACAGGCGAAACGCCGACCACCACCGTGGTGAGCGGATATGTCGACGCGTCCTACGCGCACCTTTCTGGCGCTGGAATGTTCACCAGTGGCACTGCCAATAGGGTCTTTGATACCAAGACCGACGCCTTTTCGCTGCAGCAGGCGGCTTTGACGATCGCCTACCAGCCAAAGGAAGGACTTGGCGCAGTGCTGAATATCACGGCCGGAAATGACGCGAATCTCATCGCGTCTTATGGCGCCATCACCGGCGGCAAGAGCAAGTTCGACGTCACCCAGGCGTATGCGCAGTATGCCACCGGTGCATTGACGGTCATGGCCGGCAAGTTCGTCACCCTGTCGGGCGCCGAGGTGATCACGTCTCCGGCGAATCCTAATTTCTCGCGCTCCATTCTGTTCGGTTATGCCATTCCCTTTACGCACACCGGTCTGCGCGCGGCCTATGCCGCGTCGGACACGGTGACGCTGACGCTTGGCCTCAACAACGGATGGGATGCATTGAAGGCCGCCAATTCCGGCAAGACGGTCGAGCTTGGTGCAAGTTACACACCGTCGAAGGCATTCGTCCTGGCGGCTTCGGGCTATGTTGGCAAGCAGCGGATTGCCGGCCTCGTGGACGCAGGTCCGGAAGGTACCCGCACCTTGCTGGACGTGGTCGCGACCTGGAATGTCACGGACTCCTTGAGCCTTGTCGTCAACTATGACTGGGCAAAGCAGGCAAACGTGACGGACGGCGTCACGACTGCGGTCGACGCCAAATGGAGCGGACTCGCGGCGTATGCCAACTACACGATCAGCGACCAATGGAAAGCGTCGCTGCGCGCCGAATATCTGGACGACGCTGACGGATATCGCACCGGTGTCGCCCAGAAATGGAAGGAAGTCACCGCGACTCTGGCGTATCTGCCGACCAAATTCTGGGAAATCCGGCTCGAGGCGCGCGCGGATTCGTCGAATGTGGACTCGTTCGTGAAGACGATTGAGACCGCCGCCGTTGGGTCCAGCCAGAATTCGATCGCTGTTCAATCCCTGTTCAAGTTCTAAGCAGGCCGAGGCAGCGGGTTGGCGCCGACCTGCTGCCTCGCCGACCGAGGGCGGATTGACCTCGTGGACCGCCTGTGCGGCGTAATCGCTGTTGATTGTGAGATCATGCGACTTTGGGTCCTGCCGGGGATAGCAACCGTCCCCTCACTCTTGGGAGGTTGGCGGGACCTCTGGAGCGCTTGCCCGTGTCCCGCACATTCGCCGGTCGTGGCCTGGATCGCGACGTAGTCTGCGTCGATTTGGAGACGACGGGTGGCCACCCGTCGCGCCACCGCATCATCGAAATCGGCCTGGTCGAAATAGACCGGGACGGCAGCGAGCGCCGTTGGAGCTCGCTCGTCAACCCAGGTACACGCATTCCTGCGCAAATCGAGGCGTTTACGGGCATTTCCAACGAGATGGTGGCGGACGCTCCGTTTTTCGAGGACGTGCATCGCGAATTGCTGGAGCGGCTGTCGGGGCGATTGTTCGTCGCTCACAATGCCCGTTTCGACTATGGATTTATTCGCGCGGAACTGCAGCGTCTGGGGGTTCGCTTCAGCTCTCCGGTCCTCTGTACCGTCAAACTGTCTCGACGCTTATACCCGGACCAGCCTCGCCACAATCTGGATACGGTGATGGCGAGGCATGGATTGTCCTGCGACGCCCGTCACCGGGCACTCGGGGACGCCGTGGTGTTGCGAGACCTGTTGGAGATTTGGCGGCGGGATCATTCCGCTGACCTTTTGACCGACCGGGTCGACGCCTTGCTGCAAGAGACGGTGCTGCCACCGCAATTGGGCGCCGAACTCGCGGACGAATTGCCGGAGTCCGCGGGAATTTACCGCTTCTACGGGGAAGGAGACGCACTCCTCTACGTCGGCAAAAGCAAGAACATACGAAAACGTGTGCTTGAGCACTTTGCGGCAGACCATCGGTCAGCCAAGGAAGCGAAGCTCGCT
>CAXBRZ010000215.1:0-5116 GCA_963978075.1 uncultured bacterium
GTCACTCACCCGCGCGGGGGAGGAACTGCACGGGGTATTGAGCGCCTCTCTGGGTCAAATCGACCGCGCCGTCAGTCGCATACGAAGCCCGGCGCGCCAGACTGTCACCATCAGCGCGGGCGCCGGATTTTCCACCTACTGGCTCATCCCGCGTCTTGCGCGCATGCAGCGTGCGTTCCCGTCCCTCTCCTTGCGCATCGTGAGCCAGTCGCACGAACGGGAGGCGGATGCCAGCGGAGACCTGCAGGTCAGGTTCGGAAACCCGCCCTGGCCCGGAGTGGTTGCGACTGCCCTGTTTTCAGAGCGGGTCTTTCCGGCCGTGAGTCCGCTGCTGCTGGGCGGGCGCCCGCCACCGAGCACGTTGGAACATCTGAAGTCCCTGCCCCTGCTGGACATGGAGGTCCGCCGGCAGCCTTGGTTTGACTGGCCGGCCTGGTGGGCCGCGATCGGGCATCCCGTTGCCCAAGGCGCCGAAGTCACGCACTTTGACAGCTACCCGCTCGTCGTCTCTGCGGCCTTGGCCGGTCAGGGCGTGTGCCTGTGCTGGGGCGGACTCCTCGACACCTTCCTGCAAAGCGGCGCCCTGCGGCGCGTGACGGCGTATGAAGCGACCAGCGAGCGCGGCTACTTCATCACGCACCGGGAGGAACCCGACCCGAACCATCCGGCCAACCGATTGCGCGAGTGGATACTCGAGGAGGCGGCCCCTGCCGTTCGGGAACCCATGCAGGAGGCTGGCGCGACAGATGAATCCAGCGCACCTGTCCTGCACAGAAAGCACTCGCGTAAGGGCATTCCGCGGCAGAAACATGCCCGTTTGGTGCGATAATTGCGTTTTGGCGATCACCCGCCCGGACTTTCGAGGAACGATGCATGAGCCGCGAACCGACAATCATCTACACGCTCACCGACGAGGCGCCGCTCCTCGCGACCTATTCGTTCCTGCCGATCGTGAAGTCCTTCGCCCATACCGCTGGGATCCATGTGGAGTCCTGCGACATCTCCGTTGCGGCACGCATCCTTGCCCAGTTCCCGGAGCGCCTCACCGACGCGCAGCGGGTGCCCGACACGTTGACCGCCCTGGGCCGGAAGACGCTTGAGGCCGACGCCAACATCATCAAACTGCCGAACATCAGCGCCTCGGTGCCGCAACTCGTGGCGGCCATCAAGGAACTTCAGTCGAAGGGCTATGCGATCCCGGACTACCCGAGCGACCCGAAGACCGAGGACGAAAAGGCGGTCAAGGCCCGTTACTCCAAGTGCATCGGGTCGTCCGTCAACCCGGTGCTGCGCGAAGGCAATTCGGATCGACGCGCACCCCGTGCGGTGAAGGAATACGCCCGCAAGAACCCGCATTCGATGGGCATCTGGTCACAGGCCTCGCGCACGCACGTCTCGCACATGCACGCCGGCGATTTTTACCATGGCGAGAAGTCGATGACGCTCGACCGCGCCCGTGACGTCAAGATGGAACTCATCACCCGCTCCGGCCGGACCATCGTGCTCAAGGCCAAGGTCGCCCTGCAGGCCGGCGAGATCATCGACTCGATGTTCATGTCCAAGAAGGCGCTGCTCGGCTTCTACGAGCGCGAGATCGAGGACGCACACAAGTCCGGGGTGATGTTCTCGCTGCACGTGAAAGCGACGATGATGAAGGTCTCCCACCCCATCGTCTTCGGCCACTGTGTGCGGACGTTCTACCGCGAAGCGTTCGAAAAGCACGGACCGCTTTTCGAGCAGCTTGGCATCAACGTCAACAACGGCATGAGTGACCTGTACGCGAAGATCAACACGTTGCCGAGTTCGCAGCGTGAGGAAGTGATCCGCGACCTGCATGCCTGTCAGGAACACCGTCCCGAGCTCGCCATGGTCGACTCCGCCAAGGGCATCACCAACTTCCACTCTCCCAACGATGTGATCGTCGACGCCTCCATGCCGGCCATGATCCGCTCGGGCGGCAAGATGTACGGTGCTGACGGCCGCCTGAAGGAAGTGAAGGCCGTCATCCCCGAAAGCACGTTCGCGCGCATCTATCAGGAGATGATCAACTTCTGCAAATGGCACGGCGCCTTTGACCCGCGCACGATGGGGACGGTACCGAACGTCGGCCTCATGGCACAGCAGGCCGAGGAATACGGCTCGCACGACAAGACCTTCGAAATCCCCGAGGACGGGACCGCCAACATCACCGACCTCGCCACTGGCGAAGTGCTCCTCAGCCAGAGCGTGGAGGCCGGCGACATTTTCCGCATGTGCCAGGTCAAGGACGCGCCGATCCGCGACTGGGTCAAGCTCGCCGTCACCCGCTGCCGCAACTCCGGCATGCCCGCGGTCTTCTGGCTTGACTCGTACCGGCCGCACGAGGCCGAACTCATCAAGAAGGTGCGCACGTATCTCAAGGAGCACGACACCGAAGGCCTCGACATCCAGATCATGTCGCAGGTTCGCGCGATGCGGCACACGCTTGAGCGGGTCATTCGTGGGCTCGATACGATTTCGGTCACGGGCAACATCCTGCGTGACTACCTCACTGACCTTTTTCCGATCATGGAGCTCGGCACGAGCGCCAAGATGCTCTCCATCGTTCCGCTCATGGCCGGCGGCGGCATGTATGAGACCGGCGCCGGCGGTTCGGCGCCGAAGCACGTGCAGCAACTCGTCGAGGAAAACCACTTGCGCTGGGATTCGCTGGGCGAATTCCTCGCCCTCGCGGTCAGTTTTGAGGATCTGGGCCTCAAGACCGGCAATGCCCGCGCCAAAATCCTCGCCACCACACTGGATGCGGCGACCGGGCGATTGCTCGACAACCGCAAATCACCGTCGCCGAAGACGGGTGAACTCGACAACCGTGGTTCGCAGTTCTACCTGACCCTCTATTGGGCAGAGGCGCTCGCGGCCCAGCGCGAGGACGCCGAGCTCGCGGCACGTTTTGCAGGCCTGGCCGCCGCCCTCGCGGCACACGAGAGCACGGTCGTTGCGGAACTTGCGGCCGTTCAGGGCAAGCCCGCCGACATCGGCGGTTATTACTGGCCGGATCCTGCGAAGCTCGCGGCCGTCATGCGCCCGAGTACGACCTTCAACGCGGATCTGGCGGCGTTGGCCTGACGACGCCCCCGGTTGGCCGCAATTCGCTACGAATCCGGCCGGCGGTCGTGACTACTCTGCAGGGCGCGTTGCCTTGTCTCGCTAGCGGGCGCGGTAACTGACCTCGCCGCCGACGAGGGTCATGCGAACCCGCACGTCGTGCAGGGTCGTCGCGGGAATCTCGTAGGGGTTCTCCTCAAGGACCGCCAGGTCCGCCAGATACCCCAAGGCAATCCGACCCAACTGATCCGCGCGGCGCTCCTGCCGGGCGGCGTTCACCGTAAAGAGATCAATGGCCTCGGCAACGCTGATCGCCTCCCCGGCCGCGAAGACATCCTTGCTGCCACCCAGTCGCTGACGCGTCACCAGTTGCTCGATGCCGGTCCATGGATTGACGGAAGGCACCACCGACCAATCCGACCCAGGCACAACGAGTGCGCCGGCATCCAGCATCTCCCGCACCGGCCATACATGGGACATGCGGGGCTCGCCCACCGCGGGCGTAATCGCGTCGTTGATTGGCGATGGGCCAAAGAGATAGGGCGAGACTTCAAAGGCGGCTCCCATGGCGCGTGCCCGCGACAGGTCGGACGCCGCCACGAAGGTGCAATGTCCGACGTTATGCATCAGGCCGCCAAAGCCATTATGGGCTCGTGCTGCCTCGATCGCATCAAGACCCGCGCGCACGGCCGCGTCGCCTGCCGCATGGAATTTGACCGTCAACCCCATCGCGTCAAAACGGGTGACCGCCTCGTTCAAGGGGGCCTGAGCGAGAAAGAGGATGCCACGCCGTGCCGCATCGTCAGAACGTCCTGCCACCGCGTCCGCATACGGCTCCAGCATCGCCGCGGTATGGCTCTCGGTCGGAACACCGTCCAGGAATATCTTCACACAGTCCGGCTGCACCCTTTCGCTGCGATACAGGTTGCGGGCCGAGAGGATGTCCTCGAAATCCGCCGAGTCCGGCGCGTAGGTCATGCAGAGAATGGCACGGGGCATCGGTGCATGACTCGCGACGAGGGTGCGGTAGGTCTCCATTTCCGGGCGGAATCCGGCGACAAATCCGACGGAGGCCTCGGTGTACGACGTCAGCCCATGCGAGAGCATCTGCTCATGCGACCACTTGAGTGCGCTCAGGCGGGCCGCGGCATCTGGCTTGGGGATGTGCGAGCGCACCCGCTCAAGGGCGGCATCTTCCCGCAGCACCCCCGTCAGGTTGCCCCGGGCATCGTGCTCGATCACGCCGCCCGCGGGGTTGCCCGTGTTGCGATCGATCTGCGCAACCTTGAGCGCCGCGGAATTCACCCACACACTGTGCCCGCTCGAGTCCTCGAAATAGGCAGGGTGGCCGGCCGTGACGGCATCGAGGTGCGGGAGGTCGAGGGGAACGCCCAGTGCCGGCGCGTCCCACTGCCCGCCGCGGACCCACGCCCCCGGCGCTGCCTTGGCACTGCAGGCCGCCACGGCCGCCTGGAAGGCCGCCATGGTCTTGCCTTGTTCGATCTTGCATTCGCGTTCGGACACTCCACCGAAAAGAGCATGCACATGAACGTCATGCAGCGCCGGAATCACGGTGGCCCCCTTGAGGTGAATCACCTCCGTATGCGCCCCACGTTGGGTCAGTACGGAAGTTTCAGTGCCGACGGCGGTAATGACACCCCCTCGGATGGCAATGGCTTCAGCCCAGCCTGTCGGCGTCTTCACATGCCCGCCGATAAGCAGGCGGTCTGCCGGCAATTCGGCTGCCCCACTCGCCAGTGAGAGCATCATCGAGGCAGCGAAAGCGGCAGCGCCCGTCGTGAGTTGTTTCATGGAGTGGACTCTTTGGGAATGTTGCTCGGGATACGAAATGCAATGACCGAATCGCCTGTCTTGCCGAGGCGCGCATCCTGGTTGCCCGCCACGACAACGAGGTACTGCCGGCGATCCTGGCCTAGGAAAGTCATGGGCGTCGCCACCGAAACCGCGGGCAGCGGATACGCCGCGAGCAGGCGCCCCGTGGCCGATGCATAAAGGCGCAGCCGCTGATCCT
>CAXBRZ010000216.1:0-5112 GCA_963978075.1 uncultured bacterium
ACCGACACGAAGTCGAAGTTGCGCGACCGGTACCAGAGGTAGGTCTGCAGCAGTGCCGGATACTCGCGCTGGCACGGCACGCACCAGGTGGCCCAGAAATTGACCAGCAGGAACTTGCCGGTGGGATTGGCGCGCAGCGCCTTCAGCCCGTCATCCGACACGCTCTCGACCTTGACCGGCTGCTTGAGCCACTCCTCCATCTCCTGCTTGGCGGCCTCGGCATGGCAGTGCAGACGTTCGCGGCACAAGCCTACGGCGGCGGGCGGCGACGGCGCGCCGCACAAGCCGCCTGGTCGGGGATCTATGCCTCGCTGCTGGCGATCCCCGCCTTTCTCGCCATCGGTTTTCTCGGGCGGCCATTGCTCGACGCGCTGCAGGTCGATCCCGAGGTCCGGGAACTTGCGCTGCAGTACTGGTGGCCGCGACTCGTGGTCGGCGGGCCGCTCGGCCTCCTCGTCTGGTCGCTCACCGCCTTTTTCAATGGCATCGGCCGGACGCGGATCAGTCTTGTGGTGACGGCCGCGATGGCCCTTGCCAATATCCCGTTCAACCAGTGGTTCATCTTTTCCCTGCACATGGGGATCGCAGGTTCTGCCTGGGGCACCGTGGCGGCACAGGTCGTCGGCCTTGGCCTTGCATTGCTGACGTTCCTCGGCGGCCCCATGCGACGGGACTTCGGCACGCTGACCGTGTGGCGACGACCGATGCTCAGGCGACAGTTCGTGGAAGGTCTGCCGATGGGCCTCAGCACTACCGCCGACCTCGCGGGTCTGGCCATCTTTCAGCTCATGCTCGTCACACAGAGCAGCGTGGCAGGCGCTGCGACCCAGATCGTCATGATGCTCACCTCCATCGCGTATATGCCCGGCGTGGGCATGGCATTGGCCGGAACCACGCTCGTGGGCCAGTCGATCGGGATGGGGGACCCCGAATGGGCCCGCAGGGTCGGCAACTGGATCATCCGGACCTGTGCCATCTTCATGGGAGGTATCGGTGTGCTGCTGGGTCTCTCCGGCCCTTGGCTGATCCCGGCATTCGTCAACCCGGCGGACCCGGTGGCACCGCAGGTGGTTCACCTCGGGGTGCCGATCCTTTGGCTGGCGGCGGCGTATCAGGCCTTTGACGGCATGAACCTCGGCGCGTCTTTCTGCCTGCGCGGCGCCGCCGATGCGCGAGTGCCTGCGCTGATCGTCGCGACGCTCAGTTGGGGCTTTTTCCTGCCTGCCGCCTATCTTGCAGTCTTCGCTCCAGGTCAGGGTTGGTTTCCAAGCATCAAGGGTTTCGGCTTCGGCGCGGTCGGCGGCTGGGCGGTTTCGGTCGCCTACGTGGTCCTGCTCGGCACCTCATTGAACGCGCGCTGGCGCGGTCAGGCGTGGCGCCGCTAGTACCCTTTAACCCACGCCCGGCGCGAGACAAAAGCGCAGTCGCTCACTCGATTTCCCGGACCAGCCTGAAGCCGAGATCTGCCTGGCGCAGACCTTCCAGCTCCGCCTCGCGGGCCGCCGAACGGGCATGCGCCGGACGCGACGCATACGACCCGCCACGGACGACCCGCATCTCGCATCCACCGGCCCACAGCCATGGCCTCGCGTCTTCAGGCCGGCCTTCCCTGCTCTGTGTGTAGCAGTCCTCGGTCCATTCGCGCACGTTGCCGATCAGGTCGTACAGGTCAAAGGCATTCGGCCGATAGCTTGCGACCGGTGCCGTATAGGTTTTCCCGTCTACACAACGGGCATAGGGCTGGGGGATCGAAAGATCCCGCGCCGAACCCGCGTCATAGACATTCGCGTAGTCACACGCCACCGAGAGCAGAGTCCGTTCGTCCGAGTCGGCCTCGCTGAAAAACCTCGGCGTCGAGGTCCCCCCGCGAGCCGCGTACTCCCATTCGACTTCCGACGGCAGACGGTAGGTGTGGCCCACCATTTTGGTCAGCCACGCCGCGTAGGCCTTCGCGTCCGCAAAGCTGATGCAGACCACCGGTTCGGTATCCGACTGCGGCACGCCGAACCCCGGATCCTGCCAGGAATGTTCCGGGAACCTCTGCCAGCCACCCCCGCTGGGAATGCGGCAGTCACCGTTGACCGGATACTGCGTCGCCTCGGCAAATGCCCTGAACTGCGCGACAGTGATCTCGGTACGTGTCATGGCAAACGGATGTGCGAGGGTGACAACGATGGCAGGCGTCTCGCCGCTCGCGGGATCGGCCTCGCGGTCGGCCAGCGCCGAGCCAAACCTGAAGGTGCCCGCCGGAACCACCACGATTTCAGGGCAGTCGGGACATTCCCGCGCGGTCTGGGGGCTGGCGACCGGCCCCGCCGGCGCCGGGGCCTGTGCTTGATTGTTGGCGGCGAGCGCGCCGCCACTGAGGAGGAGCAGAAGCAGCATCCTGGGCAGGTGGTTCATCTCAGCGCGCCTCCGTCCGGCCATCAAGGTCGAGTGCGACGCGTAGACCCAGCGTCTCAAGCCGCGTCTGCGCGTCGGCAGCGCTGCGGTAAGCGCTGCGGGTTTGTTCCGGTGGCGAAGCCCAGCTGCCGCCACGGAAGACGTGCCGGCGACAACCGCCATTCCAGAACCACGCACGGCCGTCCTTGGGTCGCCCGACATAACTGTCCGTGTAGCAGTCATCCACCCACTCGGCGACGTTGCCGATAAGGTCATAGAGACCGTAGGCATTGGGCCGCAGCGCTCCGCTCGGCGCCAGTCCCGCGTAGCCGTCGCGGCAGCGGACGGGGTCCCACCCCAGCGAGGCCCGCTCGCGGCCACTGAGATCGTAGGTATTGGCGAAATCGCAGCCGTCCGCCGCGGTATCACCCCAGGGCCACTGCGTCACGGATCCTGCCCGGGCACTGTATTCCCACTCGGCTTCTGACGGCAGGCGATAAGGCTTGCCGGTTTTTTTCGCCAGCCATTGCACATAGGCGCGGGCGTCTTGCCAGCTGACGCAGGTCGCCGGCATTTCGTCGGTCACTTCCTCTTCCTGCGCCTCCGCGGCATTTGCCGCGCGTTCCAGCGTAAAGCGCTGCTGCACGGCATCCCACAGCACGCAATCACCCTTCTGCTCGTAGGAAGACTCACCGAGAAACGTACGAAACTCGCGTCGCGTGACTTCCGTGCGACCCAGCGCAAAGGGCTTTGCAATACGCACGATGGTCGCCTGCGACTCTGCCCGGCCTTCGGCCGAGGGCGCCACGCCGGGCGTGCCCATGACGAACGTGCCCGCCGGAACGCGCTGCATCTCCGGGCAATCCGGGCAATCCCTGAAGGGCGCATTCGCATCCGCGGCGCGAGCACCCGCGCAGAAAAGCAGCAGTGCGAACACACAGAGCGTCGTTCTCAGCGTCACGTTCGTCACGAAGACCTCAGTTCCCGATGCGGACCGGAATGAAAATGTTGGTGCCTTGCCGGTTCACGAGCAAAGCAATCGAGCGGCGGGAAGACTCGATCTGGCTCTCCAGATCCGGCACCGTCGCCACTTTATGACCATTGGCGCCAATGATCACGTCGCCGACCTGGACTTCGGCTTCACGCGCGGCGCCGTCCACGCGCTCGACATAAAGGCCCGTCTCGACACCCGTCGTTCGCTCGCCGGGCCGCAGCGGCCGCACCGACAGCCCCAGTTTTGCTCCGCCACCACCGTGTGGCGCCGGAATGCCGGCACGTGCGATCTGTCCTTCCTTGAGTTCAGCGACCTCGCACGACAGATGTATCACGGCACGGTTGCGCCAGACTTCAAGGTCCGCGCGAGAGCCTGGTTTCAGCTGGGAAATGGCGGCAGACAACTGTCCGGAGCGCTCGATTGCGCGGCCGTTCACGGCGGTGATGACATCGCCCGCGGCAACCCCGGCCCGTTTGGCGGGGCCATCGGCCTCGACCTGGCTGACCAAAGCACCACGCGGCCGGTCAAGCCCGAAGGTATCCGCCAGTTGCTGCCCGACATCCTGGACGAGTACGCCGATACGGCCACGCTGCACCCGCCCGCTCTTCACCAGCTGGTCCTTCACCCCGATGGCGATATCGATCGGAATCGCGAACGAGATGCCCATGAACCCGCCGGTGCGACTGTAGATCTGGGAGTTGATCCCGACCACCTCACCGGCCATGTTGAACAGGGGCCCCCCGGAATTGCCAGGATTCACCGCGGCGTCGGTCTGGATGAACGGCGTGTACTGCCCGTCCGGCAACGAGCGCGAGGTTGCACTCACAATTCCCGCGGTCACGCTGTTGTCGAAGCCGAAGGGTGAACCGATGGCGACCACCCACTCGCCCGGGCGGAGTTTTGCAGGATCGCCGAACTTCACGGTCGGAAGGTCCCGGCCTTCGATCCTGAGGACCGCGACATCGGTACGCGCATCGACGCCGACTACCCTCGCCTTGAACTCGCGCCGGTCCGTCAGCCTCACGGTGACGTCGGTGGCATCGGCCACCACGTGGGCATTGGTCAGGATCACGCCGTCCGGTGAAACAATGAAGCCGGAACCCTCCCCTCGCGCGACCGGGTTGTCGTCCCGCTGCGGCCCGCCGAAGCGGCGCAGAAAATCATGCAAGGGATCGCCGGGCAATCCGTCCTCGGCGCTGGCCTTCTCGACAGTGGTGACGTTGACGACCGCAGGACCATAGGCGGCCACCAGTTCGGTGAAATCGGGCAACCCTTTGACGAGCACGGCCGTGCTGCCGGGGCTCATCTGAGCAGGGGCGCTCGATGGCGCTGTCGCAATGCGTGATTCGCGTCCTCCGCAGCCGGCGAGGCATGCCGCCAGCAGCAGGACGGGAACCGGTCGCACACATCGCCAGAGGCATTCCAATGACACTGTTCCATCTCCCGCAGGACCACCCTGCCACCATGGGGCTCGGACCGGCACGCGCGCTGACAGTTCCCCCGCCATTGCGCGCGTAGCCGTCGCTACCGACGCACCGCTACACTGGGTCCTATGATAACCGCCATTGCCCGCCGACTCGCATTCCTGCTGATCGCCGCAGGCCAATGCCCAACCTTCGCCCTGGCCGACGCACCGGCCCTGCCACCCCGCCTGCAGCAAATCCTGTCAGATCGGAAGAGCGTCGTGTAGGGAAAGAGTGTAGATCTCGGTGGTCGCCGTATCATTAAAAAAAAAA
>CAXBRZ010000217.1:0-5090 GCA_963978075.1 uncultured bacterium
TCGCTCAACTCGAACCATTACTGGGACGGCATGGCCATGAATGGCCTGCGACTTCTCTCGCAGGGACTCACTGCCGTCAAGGCAGACGCGAATGACCTGTCCGCACGTCAGGCCTGTCAGGAAGGCGCCTGGTGTTCGATGGTAGCCATCGTCTCTGGCCTGCCTATGGGCATCAGTCACGCAGTGGGTCACGCGCTCGGCGGCTCTTTCGACGTGCCGCACGGCTACACGTCCTGCGTGATGGCCCCGTTCGCGCTGGACTTCAACGCGCCGGTGAATGGGCATCGGCAGAAACTAATCAGCACGGCACTCGGCGAACCTGACACGGCCGCTAGCGTCCTCGCCGACCGGCTCATCCGCAGCCTCGGCATGCCCCGCAGCCTCACTGCCGTGGGCCTCAAGGAAACCGACCTGGAGCCCCTGGCTGGATTTACCTTCCAGGATATCTGGTGCGGCACCAATCCCCGTCCGGTCCCCGACAGCAGCGCTCTCATCGACCTGCTGCGGCGCGCGCTCTGACCGATGAGCGACGGCACGGCTGACCTTGCGGCAAGACTTGTCGCAGGCGACCGTGCCGCACTGGCGCGTGCGCTGACCCGAATGGAACGCACACCAGCGGATGCCGTCGGCATTGACCGGATCATCGCACCTCACACGGGGCGCGCCTACACGGTAGGCATCACCGGAGCACCGGGCGCAGGCAAGTCGACCCTCGTCGGTGCCCTGCTTGAACAGGCGGTTCGGGAAGACCGTCGAACGGCAGTGCTGGCACTGGATCCGCGGTCCCCGTTCACGCACGGCGCCATCCTGGGTGACCGTATGCGCATGGAACGGTCGACCGCAGACGAGCGCGTCTTCGTCCGCTCCATGACGGCCGATGCACACGGCGGAGGACTGTCGGCCACCACCCCGCTCGCGGTGCGCGCGATGGACGCCGCCGGTTGGCCCGTCATCGTCATCGAAACGGTGGGAGTCGGGCAGTCGGAACTCGACATCGTCGAGGCGGCCCACACCACGGTGGTGGTGCTCAACCCGGGTTGGGGCGACGAGGTGCAGAGCGTCAAGGCGGGCCTGCTTGAGATCGCCGACGTGTTTGTGATCAACAAGGCGGAACGGGACGGCGCAGACGAGTTACGACACGACCTTGAGCGATTGCTCACTCTCGGGGGGGCCCGCCCTTGGCGCGTTCCGATTGTCCAGACCAGCGCGCATGAAGGCCTCGGTGTGTCCGATGTGTGGCGCGCCATAGAAGCCCATCGGACCCACCAGACCGAGTCAGGACTACTCGTCCGTCGGCGTGAACAATTCCATCGCCTCGCGGTTCGGACGCTCGTGAATCAGGTGATCAGCGCACGACTGGACAATGCTTGGGATACGGCAGAGGTCAAATCAGCGCTGGCGATGGTGGATGCAGGGCAGTCTGCGCTGGCAGACGTGAGCGGACTGATCCTTGAGAAAGTCCTAGCCGGGGGTGGTCAGGCAGACGCCTGAGATGTCAGCCGGCGCGCAGCCTCGACGATATCCTCCAGCGAGGATCCTGGCGGATAGGTCTCTACCCCAAGCGCTGAGAGCCTGC
Organism: uncultured bacterium; assembly: GCA_963978075.1. Lineage (GTDB taxonomy): Bacteria > Pseudomonadota > Gammaproteobacteria > Steroidobacterales > Steroidobacteraceae > CAIKZZ01. The sequence continues at coordinate 1,577 of CAXBRZ010000217.1, forward strand.
GACAACTCGATGGAGGCAGCACACCGCCAGCGAAGATGGGCAGATCCGGACGAGCCGCACGCAACTCGCCGATCACCCGAACCACCACCTCCACATGGCCGCCGACGTTGAGCCCCACCAGGTCCACGTCCTCGTCCACCGCCGCGCGGACGATCTCCTGACCGGTCAGCATGCCGCCCATGATCACGTGAAAACCACCATCCCTCAGGGCTCTGGCAACCACCGACAAACCTCGCCAGTGACCATCCAACGAAGTCTTGGCCAACAAAATTCGGCGGGAAGTGGAATCGTTCACGCAAGCTCCGGAGTCTGCCAATCACCCCACACCGAGCGGTAGACGTCGCCAATCTCGCCCAAGGTCACTTCTGCCTCAAGCGCGTCGAGCATCTTGGGCATGATGTTGTCCGTTCCCCGGCACGCCTGCTCCAGCGACTTAAGAGCGGCATGCGCGCCGACTTCGTGGCGCTCGCGACGCACGTCTTCAAGACGGGACCGCGCGACCTCATAGGCGTCGTTGACACCTGGAAATCCGTCAATCTCGAAGGGGCTATGGTCATCACGGAAATCGGTGACGCCGACGACGGTCTGTCGCCCCTCCTCTTCCGCTGCCTGCCAGGCCACCTGGTTGTCGCGCGCTCTGGCATGCAGCCAACCGGAATCCAGGGTGGCCAGAAAACCGCCCTGCGCCGCGATCTGTGCCGCGAATCCGGTGGCTCGCTCGGCCATCTCCGCCGTCAGGGCTTCGACGTAATACGAACCGCCCAATGGATCCGTCACCGCGCCAATGTTGGTCTCATGCTGCAGGATCTGCTGGATGCGCACCGACATCTGGTGTGCATGTTCACTCGGGATCGAAATGGCTTCGTCGTACCCGGAAACACCCAGCGACTGGGTGCCGCCGAGCACCGCCGACAGCGCCATCATGGTGCCGCGCACAATGTTATTGAACGGCTGGGCATAGGTCATCATCGACCCGGCGGTCACGATATGGATTCGCAGACGCAACGCACGTTCGTCGGTGATGCCGTAGCGATCCCGCAGCAGGTCGTGCCACAACTTGCGGGCAGCCCTCAGCTTGGCAATGTCCTCGAAGAAATCCATGGTCGTGCGGAAATTGACGCCGCCGACCCGGTAGGCTGCCGTTGCCATGTCGAGATGCCCGCGCCGCTGCACCTCGTCCAGATACTCGATTGCATTGGCAATGACGGCGCCCAGCTCCTGCCAGGCATTTAGGCCCGTATCACCACCGTTGTATCCCGCGATGGAGACCGGAACCCACTTCGGCGCATGCCGGCTGCAGAACTCGATGATATCGGCATTGAGCCGCAATCCGGCCGCCGTCGGGATCTGCTGCTTGGTCACGCAGCCAAGATAGGTCAGGAAGAAATCGCTCTGTCCGGTGCCCCCCAACTCCGCGAGCGGAATGCCACGGCGGCGCGCCACAGTCCAGTAGGCGGCCAGTGCGAACGGGGCATGCTGGACCACCGCACCACCTGCGTGACCGTAAGTGCTCTCGATGGGAATCCCGTCGAGGCAAATGGCTACCTCGCGCACGCTTTGCATGACGGCGCCGGTCTGGCCGACGTCCTCCCGACGGGCCTGCACGTCCGGATGATCTACGTTGTAGAGATGATCCGCCGTATTGCGGTCATGCTCCATGAGAAAACCTGTTTCGCCGTGCTTGAGCAGGAACTTGATCCGCTCGTTCTCGTCCTCGGGGTTGCCGAAGCCCGACAACTGGAAAATGCGCCAGGGCTTGGTGCGATACCCCTGCGGGAATCCACCTCGATGGTACGGCGCATCCCCGGGCAGCGTGCCGGCGTGCCGGCGCAGGCTGTCCGGTACATCGTCGGGTCCGTAGGCCGCCTTGAGCGGAATACCCGATCGACTGGTGACCACGGATGATGAACGGCTCGACATGGGGAATAGCGCGCTTTTGAACGGAACGAAAAGTTGCAGGATTATACTGTCGGTATCAATAATCTACCATTAGTTTTATTTTCGTACATCTAGTCAACTTCGGGTCGTTCGCCCGAATCGGGAGCCTCCATGGATCTGCAGCGCCTGTACTCCGTCGCCGGCAAGACCGTCCTCATCACAGGTGGCGTCGGCGGCATCGGCCGAATGCTCACCGGGGGCTTTGCCAAGGCCGGAGCGCGGGTACTCCTCACCTCGCGCAAGGCGGACGCACTTGAGGCGACCCTGGCCGAATTACGGGGTGAGGGAGCGACAGCCGAGGGATGCGTGGCGGACCTTGCCACCGACGAGGGGGTATCGACCGTACTGTCTTGGACGCGAACCCAGTGCAGTGCGCTGGACGTCCTCATCAACAACGCCGGGCAAACCTGGGGCGCGGCCCTCGGCGAGTTCCCCTCCACGGCCTGGGATCCGGTGATGCACGTCAACGTGCAGACGCCCTTCGAACTGGCGCAGGGACTGCTGCCACTGCTCGAGGCCGCAGCCCGACCTGAGGACCCGTCACGAATCATCAACATCGGGAGCGTGTACGGGCGCACCACTGAGGTACTCAAAGCCTATTCCTACACCGCCAGCAAGGCCGCGATCCACCAGGTGACCCGGGTGTTGGCGCATGACCTTGCCAGCAAGAACATCCTCTGCAATGCCGTTGCGCCAGGGCTGTTCCCGTCCAAAATGACCCGGTTTTTGCTGTCGGACGCGTACAAGGAGACGATCCTTTCGGGAATTCCGCTGGCCCGGCCGGGAACACCTGAAGACATCGTAGGCCTGATGATCTTTCTCAGTTCCCGGGCCAGCGCCTACATTACCGGTGCGATCATTCCGATCGACGGCGGTATCCTGATCGCCCACTGAGGAGATGCCCATGTCACGCTTTACGACACTCAGGCTCGAGCGGCGCGGCGCGGTCGACTGGCTGTGCCTCGACCGGCCCACCGCCCTGAATGCCTTGGACCCGGCCATGGTGGCCGAGTTGCACGCCTATTTTTCGGACCTCGAACGGGACCGGAACTGTCGCGTGGTCGTCCTTCATGCCACCGGCAAGGCGTTCTGCGCAGGGCTGGACCTCAAGGACATCGGGACTCGCATCGGTGAGATGGGCGCCTCAGAGATCTGGGCAGAACAGCGCTCGCTCAGCCGCCTGATTGTCGCCATGCGAAAGTGCCCGCAGCCGATCGTATGCCTACTGCAAGGCTCGGCGTCAGGTGGCGGATTCGCGCTCGCGCTGGCGTCCGACATCCGTATCGCCACGGCGGATGCCCGCATGAATGCCGCATTCATCCAAGTGGGGTTGAGCGGATGCGATGTGGGCGTCAGCTATCACCTGCCACGCATGGTGGGGTCTTCCGTGGCCGCCGAATTGCTGATGACCGGCCGGTTCCTATCCGCGCAGCGCGCGCACGACCTTGGCCTCGTCTCGGAAATTGTCGCTCCTGAGGAACTCCCGGAGGCTGGCGAGCGTCTGGTGAAGGAACTCCTGCGCGCCGCGCCGTTGGCGCTGGAACTGACCAAAGCGGGACTGTCGGCCGCACTTGGC
>CAXBRZ010000218.1:0-4990 GCA_963978075.1 uncultured bacterium
AGACGTGTGCTCTTCCGATCTTAGGCGTCCCAGGAACCGGCACCAAACACCGCGTCGAGCAGCGGCGTGTAGAGCAGGTTGGTCGGCACGAACGGATTGCCGGTTCCGAAGGGGAACACGTTGTAGACCACGCTGCCGATGTTGTTGCCACCGGACTTGGCATAATCAAGGACGAGGTCATTCTCGACGCCATCGGTCGGCTTGAACGTGACGCTGATACGGCCCGCCTTGCGGTCGACGTCACCGTTCGTCGTGTTGCTGTAGAGGTTGAACTGATAGCCGTTGCTCTTCTCGTAGTAGCCGGCGATGCGGACCAGCAGCTTGTCGCTGATGATCGGCAGGTTGAGGGCGCCTTCGGCACCGCGCAGGTTGTAATTGCCGCCACGGACACTCACGAACCCGCCGAACTCGTTGGTGGGCTTGGCGGTGGTGAGGAGCACCGCGCCGCCGGTCGAATTGCGGCCGAACAGCGTTCCCTGCGGTCCCTTGAGCACCTGGATGCTCTGCAGGTCGTAGAACGAAGTGGCGCCCGAGCCGCCGACCTGGACTTCGTTGACGTACGGAAGAACGCTCGGACGGGAACTCGAGAACGCGTCAACCGTCTGGCCGCGCAGCGAGTAGTTCAGCTGGTTGGAGCTTTGGCCTGCCTTCACGATGAGGCCCGGCACGGCCACCTGCAGGTCGGCTTCGGAGCGGACCGCATTTTTTTCAAGCGCGTCACCGCTCAGCGCGGCCACCGCAACCGGCGTGCGTTCGATCGTCTCCGTGCGGCGCTGCGCCGTCACGATCACTTCGTCGAGACTGCTGTCGTTGGCGGTCGCGGCGGACTCCGCGGCGATCGCACTGCTGACGGAAAGGGCGAGCGCGACCGCGCCTGCCACCAGATGACTCTTCTGCCTGCTCATCGAACCCCCTTAAGCCGCGCGGTGCGCGAAATTGTTCCCATCCGCTGTCAACCGATGTGTTGACGCTTGCGGAAATCATTGCCAACTCGGGCGCCATCTGTCAACTGTTTCGTTGACGCGACCAATCAAGCGCAGGGAAGCGGGGGATCGGAATCGATCTAGATGATTGTTTTTGTTGTGTTTCAGGGGAAAGAAACGGTCTGGCTTCCGGGCGCGGCAGGCTCGGACCGATCGGGACGTACGTGAAGGAGATGGAGTTGTCGTCTCAGCATTGCGCCGGCGCCGGCGCATAGCCGGTGACGTGACGGCACTGGATTGAGTGCGTTGTACTCGCCGTCGGGGCCAGCCGCACGATCGGGCTACAACCCGACCGCGTTATTGCGGCGGTTCGGCCGCGAGAAAGCTGGCTGGCAGAAAGGCCGACTCGACCGTCGTGATGACCGTGGGCGACACCCCTCGGCTGGCGAAAAAGTTTCGCCAATGACCGACGACTTCGATGGTCCGCTCGATGATCGCCGTCGCCTCATCGCGGCCAAGACCGAACCGGCCGGCCTGCGACAGCAGGTTGTAACGACTCGCCGTACGCCCATGGTCACCTACGGTCATCGCGAGATCACGGCGCTCCAGACTGATCGTCGGCGCCGGAACAAGGTCGTATGCCGGCGACAGGCGCCAACCGCGGTTGCGACGCAAGAGTGCGTGATTGCGGGGATGATCGTCGGTGTTGCCCACGGCTGCATTGAAGACCATCCGCCGAAACAGTTCGACACGGTCCTCGTCCGGCTTCTCCGACCAACGACGCAAACGGTCCGCGAGCAGTGGGTAGGACCAACGATCACGCTCCATGAAGCTGTCCTCACAGTCGAGGACCGTCAGACCACTGACGAGGCCGTAGCGGAGGTAGCCACCGTCCACGGCATCACGGTCGAAGCGACGGACCATCAGCACGTCGGATCGTCCGATGGACTGAAGCCGGGCCGTGGCGACGTTGAGTCCAGCGACGCGCGCAAGCTCGAGCGTCGCGAATTCCAGCTGCTGCAGGTTGTAGCGGTCAGCGCGCGCGGGAAACTTTGCGAGCCACAGCGCATCGCCGACCTCGACGGTGGCCTTGGGGCGTGCACCGCCAAGACTGGTCCCCGGATCCAACGACTCGAGCAGGGTGGCCGGTACAGGGCGCCCGTCATCGATGGCCTGGGCGACGGCGACCAGTTCGCTCAACTGGTGGGTGCGGTTGAAGCGCCGACGGGGGGCCGGCGGTTGCGCGTTCAGGCCGAAGCTGAGGTAGCCGGCGCCGTCCTGCGGCCCTTGCAGCAGATAGTCGACCTCGTGCAGGTCCGCCGCCGGCCGCTGCAGGAAATGCTCGATGACACGGCGCCCCCAGGCATCCGGCGCACTGTCACGCACGGCCCCGGGTATACCGTTCGAGCGCGTGAATTCCAGAACTTTGCCCACCAGCGGCAACTGGAAGGGATCAAGCGCGACCGCATCCGGGCGGGCCAGATAACGGTCGCCATAGCGGAAGCGCCCGACGGTCTGGCCATCGGTCGTGCGACGCAGCCGCAGCACGGCGGCAGTCACCACGGTAAGCGAACCGGGCAATTGCACGTAAACGTAGACCTCGCGCTCAGAAGTCATACTCGTCCCGCGCCTTCGGCTGGCGTCCGGCCCGTTCCGGCCGCCGGGCGGCTTCCAGCGCCTTGCCGTGCAGGTCAGTCTCCGGATCCGCCAACGGCTCGGCGCTGCGCTCAAGGCCGAGAACCCACAGCACGGTGAGGACCGACCCGAAGCTCGTCCCGGGCTTGCCCTGCTCGAGGGCCGTCAACGTATTGCGGTTGATCCCGGCACGTGCCGCAAGATCCGCTACCGACCAGCCACGACGGATTCTGGCCGTCCGCAAGCGCTGTCCGATGCGGGAGAGGTCTTCGGTCACTTCCAGAGGCAGATCGAGAGTTGCCATTTTATTAATCATTAAATTCTTTAATGACTAATATTTTAGGCATTAGCCTTGGAAACACAAGTCCAACGGATTTCCGGGCGAACCCGGAGTGACCCGCAGGCTCCCGAGCCCCTTCAGGCGACCGACTGCGTATACCGGCAGCGGATCGACCCATCCGCATAGTTGCTGCAGCCTAAGAACTCGCCGTGAGCCCCTTGCCTGCGCTCGAGACGTCCGGTCGCGCAGCGCGGACAGGCCGGCAGCGCGTGGGCACAGCCTCGACACTGGAAGCCGCTCTTGGGGTTTCGCATCATCCGACCCGTGCCGCAGGCCGGGCACGGCCCCTCAGAGTAACGGCACAGTGGCTGGTTTGAGCAGCGATAGAGGGTGCCGCCGACCCCGGGCCGCAGGTGCAGGGAACCGGAGCCACACTGCGGACACGACGGCGGCCGCGTGCCCTCCCCCTGCCGCTCCACCCGATAACCCCGATCGGCCAGGAGTTCGCTGACAAACGCCGAGGGCTCCACCGACGGCTCGACCAGCAGAAACGTGCGCTGCCGCGCGCGTGTCATTGCGACGTAGAAGAGGCGCCGTTCCTCGCCGTGCGGGTACTCGTCCTCGGCCGTGAGCACGAGCTGCAGCAGGGGATCGTCCACCATCTGCGCCGGAAAGCCCCACTCGCCGCTGCCGATCAGGAGGAGCACGTAATCCGACTCAAGGCCTTTCGAGGCGTGCGCCGACAACGCGGTGAACCGCAAGGTAGAAAATTCGGCCTTGAGCCGGCGCAGCTCGGCCGCATCCGGAAGCTGGAAGTTGTAGCGCGCGAGGATCAGGACGGAGGGCCCCGCCGGTGCCTCCGCCGCAATCTGCGTCAGCGCGTCATCGAAGACAGGTGCGGCCGGCGCACGATGGCAGACCACGACGCCGGCCCGGTCGGACTGCCGCACCGCTTGCAAGGACTTGCGGATCTGCGCGGGGTTTTTCTGCACGAAGCGGTCGCTCACCTCGGCCAGTGCACTGTGAAAGCGGAACGTCGTATCCAGACTCACGCGCTCGGCGGGACCGAACGCCTCACTGAACCGCGTCATGGCGCCAAGGTCGGAGCCGGCGAACCGGTAGATGGATTGCCAGTCATCACCGACCACAAAAAGCCGGCAATCCGTCTGGCGCTCCCGCAGGCTCGCGATGAGTGCCGCCCGCCCAGGCGAGATGTCCTGGAACTCGTCAACCAGGATGTACCGAAGGGTCGTGCGCGCGCGTCCCGCGCGCACGTGCGCCGTGGCGCACTCGATCATGTCCTCGAAGTCGATCTCGCCGGCGGCGGCATTTTCGTTCTCGTAGACGTCGTGCAGCCGCTCGAAGAGCCGCAGGAACAGGGCCTGTCGTTCCTGCTGCCACTTGCTGCGCCGACCTTCGTGGGGGCGGACGCGCGAGCCGTTGCCCTTGTACAGCGTCAGAAACGTCGTCATGAGCGAGGCCAGCGTGCTGACGACGCCGCTGTCGTTCATGCGCTTGAGCAGTTGCTCGACGGACAAGGGCTTCAAGACCACACTGGCCTCGATGAGCGCTTTCTCAAGCTTGCGCAGCAGGATCCCGTCCGCAAACTCCCATGAGTACGTCTCCAGCATCTGCGTGCCGTGAGCGCGATGCGTTTCGCGCTTCCACTTCATCTGCTCGTGGTACTGGGCATGGTCGATGTAGGGCGCGGTGCGCCCCTGGCGGTCGATGCCGAAATGCTCGATATAGAGCCCGATTGACGGGATGTAAAAGTCCGGCTGGTACTGGCGGTGATCGACGGTGCGCGTGTCGTGCTCGTAGGGCCGCTCATACTGGAATGGCACCCCGTTCTGGATCAGCCAGTTGGCGATGACACATTCCTCGAGGCTGTTCTTCATCTTCCCGTCGAGACTGCGCACGCCGTTGGCGCGCAGGCTCTCGCTGTACTCGGCGAGCGAAGAAAACTCCCACGCGGCCTTCATCTCGACCCGGTAGTAGTTCATGAACTGAAGATAGTCCGCGGCGAAGCGCTCGTCGCTCTGGCAGAGGGTTGCGATCATCCCGTCCATCCGCCGCCGCTTTTCCTGCTCCTGCTTGAGCTTGATGCGCTGCTCTTCAATCAGCTTCCGCGGATTGATGAAGCGATCCATGT
>CAXBRZ010000219.1:0-4983 GCA_963978075.1 uncultured bacterium
GGTGGCGGCGGCGGTGGCCGCTGGTAATCGCATCGCAACCGGTCGCGGTTGCGTGAGATGACGCATGAAAAGGGTCGCTTCGGCGGCCCTTTTCCTTTTCAGCCAGAGACCATCAGCCGACGGGAGCCGCGCCCCGGTACAGGCTGCCGGTGAGCGATGCGGCCTTGACGAGCGCCCAGACCGGGCGGCCGATGGTTAGGGCGAGGTCTGCCACGGCTGCCGGCGTCACGCGCGCCAGAAGTTGCTGATCGCCGACCCGTACGGCCACCAGCACCAGCCCGTCGGTTCCTTGGTCGATTTGGGCGACGGTACCTGAGAGGCTGTTCCGGACGGACAATCCTGTCGGCAACTCGGTGGCGAGGATGACCTCGTTGGCCGGGATTTGCAGGCGCACCCGGGTGCCGATCTCAAAATGCGCATCGGCCAGCCGCAAGGTCTGCCCGCCGAGGTCAAGCGCCATCAGGGCGTTGGCCTCATCCCTTGCGGCTACGACCGACTCGATCACGGCCCCCACGGCATCGGCACGGATCCGATGCTGCAGGGACGGCGAGAGACTGAGTGCGGATGGAGTGTCGGCGGCGAGTACCCGGCCCTTGTCCATCACGACCACCCATGCGGCCAGTTGCAGGACTTCCTCGTAGTCGTGACTGATGTAGATCATCGGGATCCGGTACCGGTCGCGCAGGCGCTCCAGATAGGGCAGCACTTCGCCGCGCCGGGCGACGTCCACCGAGGCGAGTGGCTCATCCAGCACCAGAAGCCTCGGTTGCGCGAGCAGGGCTCGTCCCAATCCCACGCGCTGACGCTCGCCGCCGGAAAGCTCGTGCGGCCGGCGTCGCAGCATGTCGCCCAGCCCCAGCAATGCAACCACCTCGTCGCGCTGGGCATAGTGCGCACGCTGCGTGCGGCGCAGACCGTAATCGAGGTTGTCGGCGATGCAAAGATGCGGAAACAGGCGCGCATCCTGGAACACACAGGCGACGCCACGGCGTTCGGGTGCAAGGCACAGGCCGCGCGCACTGTCGAGCAGCGTTTCCTCGTCCAGCGTGATGTGGCCCGTGGCGCGTATCAGGCCAGTGACGGTATGCGCCAGCGTCGTCTTGCCGGCCCCGGAAGCGCCAAAGAACGCCGTCACACCCGGCGTGGGGATGCTCAAGCGGGCCTCGAGCGAGAAATCGCCACGCCCGACGTGCACGTCAATGCCGAGCATCAGCCTCTCCCGAGGCGCCGTCCCAGACGGCGCGACAGCCTCTCGGCGCACAACAGTCCGAAGGCACCGAGCGTGAGGGAGAGGAGTGCGAGGCGCAGGGCGCTCTGGTCCCCCATGGGCGACTGCAGCGCGGTATACAAGGCGAGCGGCAGGGTACGCGTTTCGCCTGGGATGTTGCTTGCGAACGTGATGATCGCGCCGAACTCGCCCAGGCCCGCGGCGAATGCCGTGATGGCGCCAGCGATGATGCCGGGGAGCATCAGGGGCAATGTGATCGAGACGATACGGTCAAAAGGACCGGCCCCGAGCGTACGCGCGGCCTCCTCAAGGCCAGGGTCGATGCCGTCCAGGGCGAGCCGCACCGACCTGACTGAAAGCGGCAGGGTCATGACGGCGGTCGCGAGGATCGCGCCCCCGGTGGTAAAGGCCAGACGGATGCCAAACCACTGGTGCAGCCAGTGTCCAAGGGGGCCGTGCAGGCCGAACAGCAACAGCAAGAGATAGCCTACGACCACCGGAGGCAGGACGAGCGGGAGGTGGACCAGAGCATCCAGCAGCCACCGCCCGACAAACCGGCCGCGCGCCAGCAGCCAGGCGACGAGGATGGCGATCGGCAGCGTCAGCACGACGCTGCCGCCCGCAACGATGATGCTGAGGCGCAGCGCCTCGATTTCTTGCGCGCTCAGCACGACTGCCGCCGGATTCAGGGCATCCGGATCCGGCCGGTACCGGCGCCGCCCCCGAGTCCGCCGCCGGCTTCGGGGATGACCAATTGCGATGCGGCCTCACGGCGCATCTGCTGCAGTTCGCGCATGGTGTCGTCCATTGCCTTCTGGGCCGCGCCGCCGAAGCCTGCGATGGCGCTCGAGAGGCTGGTGGCCCCGTCCACCTCGAAACTGATCGGCAGCGTTCCCATCGGCGTGGATACGGAAATCTGGCCGACGTACAGCGTGGCCCTTGCGCTGTCCGGCGCGCCCTCTGCGGTAACCGGTGTCATTACCCTGAGGGTGCCAACCCGCCGGTCGGTATAGACGTCCTCGCGGTAGACGTCGTTGGCATCAAATTGGGGCTCGTTCACGGTGTTCATCGGCTCAACTCCACAGGTCAGGTCGTCTCCGACACGCTAGCAGACACGGCCCTCCTGCAGAAGCACTCGGGAGCATGGTCTCGCGCCGCGGCGTGGCGGCCCTTACACTGCGCGCCCTTGCAAGGTACGAATTCGGGAGTGGTGGTGGTCACAACGGCAGGTCCGGTTCCCGCGGTGCTGACAGTCGACCTGCAGGCACTGGCGGAAAACTATCGCACCGTCTCAGCGCAGGCGCCGCGTGCGCGCGTGGCTGGCGTTCTGAAGGCCAACGCCTACGGGCTTGGCGTCGAGCCGGTTGCCCGGCGCCTCGCCCGGGAAGGATGCCGGGAGTTCTTCGTCTCCTCGCTGCCCGAGGGGCTGGAACTGCGCGCCCTTGTTCCGCAGGCAACCGTCTATGTGCTGGAAGGTGGGGCGGGGGCTGCGCGCGACTGTCGCCTGGCCGGTCTCGTCCCTGTGCTCAATACGCCCGACGAGTTGCGTCACTGGGTGCGGGAGGCCGACGGCGCCCCCGCGGCGCTGCAGGTCGACACCGGCATGACCCGTGCGGGACTCGATCTGCGGGAACTGGAGGAGGTGTGCGCGCACGGTGCGCCGGCAGCGTTCCGGCCGGTACTGCTGCTGACGCATCTGGCATGCGCCGACGATGTCCGGCATCCCCTGAATGCGGAACAACTCAGTCGTTTTGCGAGGGCGTGCCGTTACTTTCCCGGCGTGCCCACCAGTATCGGCAATTCTGCCGGCATCTGGCTCGGCGAGGCCTATCACGGTGATGTCGTCCGTCCTGGTATCGCACTGTACGGTGGGCGGCCCCAGGCCAGTGGCCCGTCTCCGGTGCGTCCGGTGGTCCGTCTCACCGCGCGGGTGCTGCAGTTGCGGCGGTTGAGGGAGAACGCTGCGGTCGGTTATGGCGCAACCGCATGCCTGCCGGCGGGGGCATGGGTGGCAACGCTCGGCGCGGGTTATGCCGACGGATTGCCTCGCGCCCTCGGCAACCGCGGTGCGGCGTTCCTCAATGGACGGCGCGTGCCGATTGTCGGTCGCGTCTCGATGGACCTCATCACGTTGGATGTCACCGCACTCGGCGAAAACGGTTGTGCGGTGGGAGAAGAGGCGGAACTGATAGGCGCCGATATGCCGCTTGAACTTGTCGCCGAGGCGGCCGAGACGGTCGGCTACGAAATCCTCACACAACTGTCCGCACGCCTGCCGCGGCGCTACCTCGGCGGGTTCTGACGCTCAGCGCCGTTCCAGGCTGCCCGTCCGCACGCTGAATTCGAGTCCGAACACGCGCGGCTCGCCGAGTTGCGCGTAAAGACTGTTCGGATAGTCGGGTGGCACGAGGCCGAAGTAAAAGCCGCGCGTCGTATAGGTGTGGTTGGCGAGATTGCGCACATAGGCACTCGCGGACCAGCCGGCTGTGTCGTAGCCCACGCGCAAGTGCGCAAGCGCGTAACCGCCCGAACGGGTGTCGTTCGGCGGCAGATCGTAATAGAAGCCGCTCATGCCGTTCACGTCGACTCGCGCGTAGAACCCTGCCTCGGTACGGTACTGCAGATGGGCGCGCCCGCTCAGGTGCGGAGCATGGGGAAGTTCGCGCGACACGCTGGCAAAGCCGCCGTCGCCAATCCGGGTGAAGTCCTGAAAGTGGGTGTTGAGCCAGCCGGCTGTCACGCCGGCCGTTATGCGTTCTGTCCACCGGGCGAGTACCGACAGTTCTGCGCCGTAGTCTCGGCCGCTCGTGGCGTTGCCGGTATAGAAGATGAAGCTGTTGGGGTTGGCCGGATCGGTCTGCACGCCGCTGCGCAGTTGTGCCTGACGGCGCGCCACGTAGAAGACGTCTGCGGAGAACTCCAGCGCATTGCTCTGCGCCTTGTAGCCGACCTCGCCGTTCCAGTCGGCTTCGGGACGAAAGGTCAGTTCGGTGGGCGCGAGACCCTGGCTCAGGTTGAACCCGCCTGCCTTGTAGCCGCGTGAGAGTTGTGCATAGACGCTGTGATGGGCATCCAGTTCGTGGGTGAGCGCGAGATGGCCGCCGGCGAGATTTTCGCCCGGCGCAAAGTTATGCGAATCCGTCGCGTCATAGACGACATCGACCAGCTTGTCCGCATAGCGTGATGTGTGGTGTTCCCCGCGCAGTCCGAGCGACCAGTGCGTGCGCTGCGTGAGGTCTCCCTCCAGCACGCCGAACCCCGACAAGGTTCTTGACTGGTAGCCGGAATCCAGCACGGTATGCAGGTCGTATTCACCCCAGACCGGGTCGATGGAGGCACCGAGGTTGAGGTCGTTGAGCTGTTCGTTGAGCGACAGGGCGTAGACACCCGCGATCCAGCGTATGTTGTCCGCGGCACTCGAGGCGACACGCACTTCTGCGCTGTGCGTGGTGCGGTGCCGGTTCTGCACTTCGATGAAGTCATAGACATACGGCGCCCAATAGACGGGATTGCCCCAGTCGCCGTCGTAGCTGTAGGTGATGCGGGAGTCGGCCCAGGTGGCGATGGCCGTGACCGTGCTGCCGTTTGCGCCCGTCCAGGTGGCGCGCGCCGACAGGCCGTTGGATCTCTGCCGGTCGACCCCGGGCTTGTCGGAATGCACCACGCGCCCGTTTTCGGGCGAGAAGGCGTCGTAGCCGTCACGGACGCCGACGTGCAGGGCCGAGAGGTCCACCACCAGACCGGCCGAGGGCTGC
>CAXBRZ010000220.1:0-4976 GCA_963978075.1 uncultured bacterium
GGGGCGCACCACCCGGATGAGATCGTCGGGTCCTCTGATCGTCGTGATTTCAGCGGCGCGTATGCGCAGGCCGATGTGAAACTGTCCGCGTCCTGGGATCTGTTGCTCGGTGCTCGGCTCAATCACACCCACGAATCTGCGCGGGGCCTTGCCATCGACAATACGGGGGAGACTCCGGTCATTGCATTTGATGGCGTGGACGAACGCACGTCCACACGGCTGAGCGGACTTGCGGGCTTAAGTTGGCACGCCTGGCGGCACGGGGCGGATGCCATCACTTTGTATGCTGATTACCGCAACAGCTACAAGCCGTTGGCGGTGGACTTTGGTCCGGAAGCGGAAGTCCAGGTATTGCGTCCGGAGCTGGCTCAGAGCTACGAGACGGGCGTCAAGACGCAGCTCATGGATGGTTCCCTCGACATTGACGCGAGTGTGTTCCAGATGGATTTTCGCAACGGCCTCACCTATGCGGACGATGGTGCCGGGAACTACGTGCGCGCGAACGGAGGCGCCACCCGGTTCAAGGGTTTCGAGATCGAGTCGACCTACCAAGTCACGCAAAATCTGCGACTGAGCGTTCATTACGCCAATCACGATGCCCGGTTCGTCTCGTTTACTCGGGACAACGGGGCGGATGCATCAGGCAATCACGTGGAGATGTCGCCGCGTCAGTCGGGCGGCATTGGCCTGATGCTGGGACGACCGGAGGGCTTGAATGCGTCGTTCGTGGCGACGTACGTCGGGTCGCGATTCCTCAACAAGAGTAACTCGGTCGAGGTGGGTGGCTACGCCACTCTGGATGCGTCCCTTGGCTGGACGGCCGGTCGTTTTGCTCTGCGCCTCGGCGGATACAACCTCACGGACCGGCATGATGCGGTCTCCGAGAGCGATCTTCACGAGGCAGTGACGGTCACGGGTACCGCCGGCTACTACCGCTTGCCCGGGCGGTCGCTGCGCTTCATGGTAACGACCCGCCTGTAGTTAGGCTGACGGCGAGGTCGTAAGAGACGGGCTGCTGGCATTGGGGAGAGTCGCGATGCGATGGTGGTCTTTGCTCCTTGCCCTAGCGACAGTGGTCGCCGTTGCCTTGCTCAATGCACCCATCCTTTATTTCGAGCAGTGGTCCCTGCGGGAAGGCAAGACGCCGGTCCTGTTGGACCGGCCTGCACGCACCGAGGGGCAGTGGGTCGATGATTACTTTGTGGTCGAACCGCTCGACGCATCGACCTTTGCGATTGGCGAACCGCGCTACTACCAGGGCAACTATAGCTACCTTCTGGTCGGCGCTACGCGGGCGCTCCTGATTGATGCGGGATCGGGGCTGCGCGACCTCTCGCCGGTCGTCCGCGCACTGACGTCCTTGCCGGTGACGGTGCTCCCGTCGCACCTGCATTTCGACCATGTCGGCTCCATCCGGCGGTTTGACGGGGTGGCCCTGACGGATGTCCCGGCGCTGCGGACCCGGGCGGTCGACGGCGCTCTGACGCTGACGCGCTACGAATTTCTGGGCGCCATGGATCATCTTGCGCCGCCGACCTTCCAGGTCAACGAGTGGTGGGCGGACGGTGCACGGGTTGACCTCGGCGGCAGGACGGTGGAGATCCTGCACACGCCCGGGCACACGCCGACCTCCGTGTCGGTCTGGGAATCTTCATTGCACCGCCTGTACGCCGGGGATTATCTGTATCCCGGCGAGTTGTACGCATTCCTGCCCGGTGCGTCGCTTGCGAATTACGAGACAACGGCCAACCGACTGCTGGGACTGCTCCCGCGCGATGTGCGGGTGTACAGCGCGCACATGCAGGAAGCACCGGCCGTTCCGGCGGCCCCCGTCATGGGTTATCAGGACCTGCAAGCGCTGCAGAAGGCCCTGCGTGCCCGCCGTTCAGGCCTTGCGGACTACGAGGGCTTCTATCCGCGGCGATATCCGGTGACCGGATCCATGACGCTCGCGACCGGGTTCCCCTGGAACCTGCGCTAGCGCCATCGGTCCGTAAGCCTACGGGTGCCTATTTCGGGTCGGTGAGCGGGTGGGTGATTGCCGACTCGAGGCCGGCGCCAGACGGTGCGGCTGTCGGCGCCGGGGCGGGGGCCGCGCTGGCAGCTGCCGGTTTGGGTGCTGCCGACGTGGCGGGCGCCTTGTCGTTGAGGCCGGGGAAGCGCCGCATTGTCTCCAGAAGCTTGCGCGCAGCCTCGGGGGCCGCCGGCGCGTTGGGCCCGAAGATATCCGACGCGTAGAGGCCGCTCTTCTGGTAGAACGCGGCATTCGCCGAGTTGTCGATCCCGATGACCGAGCCATCCAGCGCAAGTCCGCCGAAGAACCCTTGGGATCGCGAGTAGGAATAAATCTCCGCGCCGCCGATATCGGTCGCGCCGGAGGCCTGCCGGCCGACCGGGCCTGCGGCGATACCGGCTTCTGCGCCCAGGGTCATTTTGCCGCCGGTGACTCCCTCGATGCTGCGGCGCGAGGCAAACACGAGGATGATGTCGCTGGACTGGATGCCGAACTGCCAACCGATGCTGCCGCCCCCCATGTAGACGAACGACGGGTTGTACCAGTGGCCATTGGAATCCCGGACCAGCATGACGCCCTTGCCGCCCTTGCCACCCAGCCCAAGGCCCACCTTGATCACGCCCGGAAAAATGGCGATGCCGTAGGCACGGTCCAACAGCCAGTCCGGCGCCCGCTGGTCCGGCATGTTGATTGTCTCTTCAAGCACCTGGGTGGCTTTGAGGATCGTTCCGTCCTCCTTCTTGCCGGCAAAAGCCGCCGTCGCGGCTGCAAACAGGGTCAGGAGTAGGAGAGTCAGGCGTCGGATCGGCATGGGGAAGCCCCTCATGATGGGAATTCAGATGGGACCCCGCATTCGTTGCAGGGTTCCCGCCAAATCATACCGGAGCCACGTACCCTGCGGGGCAACGGCAGTGTCGGCAAATGGCCCCGAGGTCAAAAGGTCCCGGTGAGGTGCAATTGCACCAGGAACCCGTTCGTGGACAAAAAGGGCTCCGTCCCCGCGGCGAGGTCGGTCTTGCGCAGATCCCGGAACCCATCGTACTTGTAACGCACCCAATCCGCGTTCAGGCCGGTGCTCCAATGGCGGATGCCGAGATGCGGCTTCCAGCGCAATTGCCAGGTCAGGGAGGATCCGAGCGAAATGGTCGAATGCCTCGACAGCGTGCGATCTCGGCTGATGTCGCCACCGGGCAGGCCGTTGCCGAGATCCGTGTAGAACTTGGCCTTGTCCTGGCTATACCAGCGGCTGTGGACGTCGAGCGCGAGGCGGTCATGACGAAAATTGCGTTGCCATGCGACATCGTAGGAGCGGGCACGTATTCCCCAGGAGTCGTAATAGTAGTTGCCGCCGAACTCGAGAACACCGTGACGCGCCATGTAATAACGGGCATGCAAGGCTGAGTTGTACCGCCCGCGCGTGCCCGGCGTGACCTCGGCAGTTGTCGCCACGAGGCCATCGTTCAAAACAAAACGTGCGCCCAGGTTTGGATTGGAAAGGTCGCCCGACTCGGTGAGGATGCCGCCGTCGTAGGTCAGTCGCCAACGGGGTGTGACGATCTGATCCACGCTGAGCCACCAGCTGCGAAGGCTCGACCGCCCAGCGTAGTTGGCGTCCCGCCCGTACGTGCCCTCGAGGATCCGATACGTGCCTGTCCAGCCTTTTGATGCGCCGGCGGTAATCGTCGTCAGATCATGGAAAACACCCTGGCTGATCGCGACCCGTACGAGGGAAGTTTCGCTGGAAGGTCCCCAGTTGCGCGCGACCCCGGCCGTGTAACGGGTTGCACCGTCGCGGAAATCAATCTGCAGACGGCCGACTTGGCGGGCCTCGTCAAGCCGGGAGGTGCCTGGGGCAGCCAGATCGACCTCCGAGGCCTTGACCTGGTCACGCTCGTAGAGTCCTGACAGGGCATAGCGTTGGCCTATGCGTTTCGACAGCGAGAAGGCGGGTCCCGTCAGTTGGTCTCCGCCGCCACCAGAATACGAATACGAAAGATCGGCCTGCTGGTCGGGCAGAGATTCCGCGTGCGCCACGAAACAGCCACCGAGCAGACTGGCGGCAACGATCGAGGTAAGGCTCCGTTGCATGCTCTTTGTCCTCTCAGCGTGGCACGACGGCATCGTCGCTGCGTCCGGTCCGCATCGCATCATGGATGCCGATACTACGGGCCTGCTGCAGGCTACGGGCGGTTTCCTGTTCCTGGTGCATGCCCGGCCGATTAAGGTTTGCCCGTTCGTAGGGTCGAACCGCGTGCAGTCCGCAGGCGCCAATCATGAGACCCATCGGCAGGATCAGACAGAGATTACGCAGGTCGGACATGTTTTTACTCCATGAGCAGAGCGTTGATCTCTGCGTCGTATTCAAGACCATCTCCGCGGTTGAAGCCGCGGTGGATCCAGCGGACGGTTCCCCTTCTGTCAATCAGCACCGTCATCGGCATGGCATCCTGATCAAACTTCGATGCGATAGTGCCGGATTCATCCAGTGCGATCGGAAACGAAACAGGGTGCTTGTCGAGAAACGGAGCGGCATCACTTGCAGTCGTATCCACATCGACCCCAAGCAGTACGAGTCCTGCGGCGTGCCGGTCCCGATAGATTCCGTCGAGCACCGGGAACTCCTCGCGGCACGGCCCGCACCAGGATGACCAAAAATTCAGCATGACGACCTGACCGCGTAACTGCGATAGCGCGACCGCAGCGCCAGAGCGCAATGCGAATCTTGCCTCAGGGGCAGGACGGCCTGGTGATAGGGCCTCGGATGGCTCACTGCAGATCGCGAACAGAATGACTGGCAGGCATCTCCACGTGATTGCGAACCTCCCGGCAGCCATCAGAAGAAAACCGAGAATCCGAGTGTGCTTTCGACATTGTTGGTCAGGTGCTTTGTGCCAGTCAGGCTACGCTGCGTGATGAAATCGCGAACATCAAGGTGTGCGACCATTCGATCCGAGAGCAGGAC